>JAJNBO010000136.1 GCA_021156245.1 Ramlibacter sp.
CAAGGTGTCCATCGTCCACGGCGACTACCGGCTGGACAACGTGATGTTCCACGCCACCGAGCCGCGCATCATCGCCGTGCTGGACTGGGAGCTGTCGACGCTGGGCCACCCGCTCGCCGACTTCAGCTACCACTGCATGTCCTGGCACATCCCGCATCCCGGCCGCGGCATCGGCGGCCTGGACCACGCGGCCCTGGGCATCCCCAGCGAAGACGAATACATCCGCCGCTACTGCGAGCGCACCGGCCTCGCGACGGTCGCCGACCTCAAGGCGGACTGGAATTTCTACATGGCCTACAACCTGTTCCGCATCGCCGCGATCCTGCAGGGCATCGCGAAGCGGGTGGAGGCCGGCACGGCGTCGAGCGCGCAAGCCACGGCATCGGCCGCCGGCGCGCGGCCGATGGCCGAACTCGCCTGGCGCTTCGCGCAGCAGGCGTAAACCGATTTTCCCCAGGAGACAGACACATGGACTTCGACTATTCCGACAAGACCAAGGAACTGCAGGCGCGGCTGCGCAAGTTCATGGAAGACAACGTCTACCCGAACGAGAAGACGTACAAGAAGCAGCTGCAGGAGAACACCGAGGCCGGCAAGCGCTGGACGCCGCTGCCCATCATCGAGGAGCTCAAGCCGAAGGCGCGCAAAGCGGGCCTGTGGAACCTGTTCCTGCCGGTCGATACCGCGGAAGCCTCGGGCTACAAGGGCGCGGGCCTCACCAACCAGGAATACGCGCCGCTTGCCGAGATCATGGGCGCGGTGCCGTGGTCCAGCGAGGTGTTCAACTGCTCCGCGCCTGACACCGGTAACATGGAGACGATCGCCCGCTACGGCTCCGACGAAATCAAGGCGCGCTGGCTGAAGCCGCTGCTGGACGGCGAAATCCGCTCGGCCTTCGCCATGACGGAGCCGGAAGTCGCGTCCTCCGACGCCACCAACATCGCCACGCGCATCGAGCGCCAGGGCGACCATTACGTCGTCAATGGCCACAAGTGGTGGATCTCCGGCGCGGCCGACCCGCGCTGCAAGGTCTTCATCACGATGGGCAAGACGGACCCGGAGGCGCCGCGCCATTCGCAGCAAAGCATGATCGTGATCCCGGCCGAGACGCCCGGTATCCGCATCGTGCGGCCGCTCAACGTGTTCGGCTACGACGATGCGCCGCACGGCCACGTCGAGATGTACTTCGAGAACGTCAAGGTGCCGGCCAGCAACATCCTGCTGGGCGAAGGCCGCGGCTTCGAGATCGCGCAAGGCCGCCTGGGCCCCGGGCGCATCCACCACTGCATGCGCCTGGTCGGCCTGGCCGAGCGCGCGCTCGAGCTGATGTGCCGCCGCTCGCTGTCCCGCACCGCGTTCGGCAAGACCGTGGCGCAGCAGACGGTGACGCAGGAGCGCATCGCGGAAGCCCGCTGCAAGATCGACATGGCCCGCCTGCTGACGCTGAAGGCCGCGTGGATGATGGACCTGGCCGGCAACAAGGTGGCCCGCACCGAGATCGCCATGATCAAGGTGGTGGCGCCCAACATGGCATGCCAGGTGATCGACTGGGCCATGCAGGCCCATGGCGGCGGCGGCGTCTCGGACGACTTCCCGCTGGCCAGCGCCTACGCGAATGCGCGCACGCTGCGCTTTGCCGACGGCCCGGACGAAGTGCACCGCAACGCGATCGCCAAGTGGGAATTGGGCAAGTACGGCAGCTACGGAAGCGACGCGCATGCGCCGGTCACGCGCGGGAGCTAACGTTTCCCGAACACGTCCAGCGCGCTCTCGCAGGCGCTGGTGAAGATCGTGGTGGCGTGGTCCAGCGTCGCGGTGTCGGCGGGCTGGTAGAGCATGCGCAGGTAGCACTTGCCGCGCAGCAGCACCACCATGAACGCCGTGGCGGGCAGCGGCGCCGGATCCGGCCACGACATGAGCTGCCCCACCAGGTTGTCGTCGACCCAGGCCACCGCATGCTCGCGCGTGTCCGACAGCACGGCATAGCGGCCCCAGAAGGCCTGCGGCGGGCCTTCCCAGCCGACCTCGTCGTACATGGCGAGCCAGCGCATTTCCTCCGGCAGGCGCGGGTCCGCCGTGGTCTGGAGCGTGTCGGTGATCATGCTGTACGCGCGGCGCTCCAGCATGTCCTTGAGCGGGCGGTTGATCACCAGCGCGGCGACGTCGTCGTTGACGCCCAGTTCGGCGCGAGCCCGCAGTTCCTCGCCATGGATGTAGTCACGCGTGGGCCGGCCCAGCTCCATCTTCCAGGGGCGGCCGCCCACCTTGCCGCCCATGGTGACCGAACTGCCCTTGCCGCCGGAAAAGCTCATGCCGCGGGACGCCGCCCACTCCGACATGGGGCCATGCGACAGTTGCGACGACGGCGCGGGATCCTTGCGATCCCCCGCGTCCCGCCGGAAGGCCTTCTTGATGCGCTCGAACATGCAGCCCGGCTTTCCCCTAAAGTGCCCGCATTATGAGTTGAAACAGGAGGTTTCGGCATGTCCAGGATCACGGTCTATTCATGGCCTACCCCGAATGGCCACAAAGTGCACGTGATGCTCGAGGAATGCGGGCTTGCATACGACGCCCTCCCGGTGAACATCGGGGCCGGCGACCAGTTCCGCCCCGACTTCCTGAAGATCAGCCCGAACAACAAGATCCCGGCCCTGGTGGACCCGCAAGGGCCGGACGGCCGGCCGATCTCGATGTTCGAGTCCGGCGCCATCCTGGTGTACCTCGCGGCGAAGACCGGCCGCTTCCTGCCGGCGGGCGACCGGGCGCGTTTCGAGGTGCTGCAGTGGCTGATGTTCCAGATGGGAGGCGTGGGCCCGATGCTCGGGCAGGCGCACCACTTCCGCATGTATGCGCCCGAGAAGATCCCGTACGCCGTCGACCGCTATACCAACGAGGCACGGCGTCTCTACGGAGTGATCGACAAGCGCCTGTCCGAAAGCGAATGGCTCGGTGGCGCCGAGTACTCCATCGCGGACATCGCCACCTTCCCCTGGCTGCGCAGCTGGGAAAAGCAAGGCGTGGTGCTGGCGGACTATCCGCACCTGAGGCGATGGTTCGACACCATCGAGGCGCGGCCCGCGGTGCAGCGCGGCGTGAAGGTGCTGGCCGACCTGCGCAAGCCGATCACCGACGACAAGGCGCGCGAGAACCTGTTCGGCAAGGCGCAGTACGCGCGCCGCTAGGTCCGCAGACGCAGCAAGCTGAAGGCGGCCGACGCACCGGCCAGCACGGCAGCCAGGCCGAGGGCGACCTCGGGGCCGGCCTGCTGCACGCCCCAGGCGCTGAACACCAGTCCCAGCATCACGGCGCCCAGTGACTGCCCGGTGAGCCGCGCCGTCCCCAGCATGCCGCTCGCCGCGCCAGCGCGCAGCAGCGGAGGACTGGTAAGGATGATGTGGTTGTTGGGCGACTGGAACAGCCCGAAGCCCGCGCCGCAGAGCGCCAGCGGCCACGCAAGCCGCGCGCTGGTGGGCTGGTCCGGCATCAACGCAAGCAGCGCCAGCCCCACGCACATGACCGCAAGTCCGATGCCGCCCAGCAAGCCGCCTCGCACGCGCGGGATCAGCCGTCCCGCGATGGGGGCGACCAGCACCACGGCGACGGGCCACGCGGTGATCAGCAGTCCGGCCTCGAGGTGGCCGCGCCCGTGTCCTTCCAGCAGCATGAAGGGCAAGGCCACGAACGCCAGCGTCTGCGCGGCGAAGGCGGTGACCGACGTGCACATGGAGAGTGCGAACACGGGAATGCGCAGCAGGTCGACGGGGAACAGCGGCGCCTGTTCGCGCAGCTGGCGCCGGATGTAGACCCAGCCCACCCCAACGCCGGCGGCCAGCATGGCCGCGGCCAGCGCCACCATCCCCGCATCCGCTCCGCCGCTGCGCGCGCCGAGCGTGTCGGCGGCGAGGAAGACCAGGGTGAACATCAGGATGTTCATCACCACGTCGGCCGGCTTCAGGCGTCCGGCCTCGCTCTTGACGGTGTTGTGCGGCAAGGCCCGCGCGCCCACCAGCAGCACCACCGCGCCAAGCGGGAGCTGGATCAGGAACAGCCAGGGCCAGGATGCGACCGACAGCACCAGGGCCGCGATGGTGGGGCCGGCCACCGACGCCGTGGCCACCACCACCGAGTTCAGCGCGATCCCGCGCCCGAGGGATTCGATCGGATACGTCAGCCGCACGAGTGCCGCGTTCACGCCCATCATCCCGGCGGCGCCGATGCCTTGCAGGGCCCGCGCACCGGCCAGCAGCGGCAGCGACGGCGCCATCACGCAGAGCAGCGACGCCGCGGTAAAGATCGAGAGGCCCACGAGGTAGACGCGCCGGTAACCGAGCCGCTCGCCGACGTGGGCGCAGGGCAGCAGCAGCACGAGCGTGGCGAGCTGGTACGCGTTGACGACCCAGACCGCCGCCGAAGGCGATGCGCCGAGATCGCGCGTGATGTCCGGCAACGCCAGGTTGACGATGGTGGCATCCAGCACCGACAACGAGATGCCCAGGATGATGGCCGCCATGGCCCACCAGCGCTGCGGCAGGGGCAGCCCGTCGCGCGGCGCCATCGTTGCGACTTCCTTCGTCTTCTGCACCGGCGGCAGTCTAACCGCGGGCAGCGCGGCACTTAGAATCCAGCCCTTTGCCCGCGCGAACGCCGCGCGAGCCCATCATGTTCAAGAGCGCCTGTTTTTTCCGCATCGCGGACGGCTTCGTCCTCCCCGACCTTCCCGCGCTCGAACGCGTGCTGCAGAAGTCCCGCTTCGTGCCTTGCGGCCCCACCCAGGCGGAGTCCGCCGGCTGGGTGCCGCCGCGCGGCAACAAGGGCAAGCTGCTGGCCGAAGTGGTGGGCGGCCACCTGGTGCTGAAGCTCTGCACCGAGAAGCGCGCGGTGCCCTCCTCCGCGATCTCCGCCGCCGTGGACGAGCGCATCGAGAAGTACAAGGCCCAGACGGGCAACGAGCGCGTGCCCGCGAAGATGAAGAAGGAGTTCAAGGAGGAGGTGCTGCTGGACCTGCTGCCGCGGGCCTTCAGCAAGCGCAGCACCATGCTGCTGTGGGTGGATGCGAAGAACCGGATGCTGGTGGTCGATGCGGGCAGCCTGTCCGCGGCCGACCGCATCGTGTCGTCCCTGCTCGCGGCCCTGCTGGAGGTGCCTGGCGCCGGCCCCGCGCTCGACCTGGAGTTGATCCACACGCAGAGCTCGCCGGCGGGTTCGATGGCGCACTGGTTGTCCACGCGCGAGGCGCCGTGGCGCTTCACGATCGACCGCGACTGCGAACTGAAGGCGGCCGACGAACAGAAGGCCACCGTCCGCTACGCGCGCCACACGCTCGACATCGACGAGGTGGCGCAGCACATCGCCGCCGGCAAGGTGCCGACGCAACTCGCGCTGACGTGGAACGACCGGGTGTCGCTGGTGCTCACCGAGGCGGGCCAGGTGCGCAAAATCAAGTTCCTGGACGTGGTGCTCAAGGAAGCCGGCGACACGGGCAAGGAGGAGGACGGTTTCGACGCGAACGTGGCCATCCTCACGGGAGAGCTGTCGCAGCTGATTCCCGATCTGATCGAGGCGCTGGGAGGAGAGATGGCGCCGGGCGTCGTTCCCGAGGCGCAAGCGTTGCCCGCGGCCTGAGACCTGCCGTCGGACAACAGCGGTTGCTAGTGCGGCTTGGGAAACGTCTTCTGGTAGATCGACGTGCAGAGGGCGCGCAGGTCCATCAGCGCTTCCCGTTCCTTGTCCAGTTCCGTGACGGAAATGGCGCCTTCCGCTGCCCGGATCGCGAGGTCCGTGAAGGCGGCTTCCTTGTCCATCAGCATGCGATGGACGCGGAGCCATTCATCAACTTGCGTGCGGTCGGGCATCGACCATTATGTGCGCCAGGCCCGGCGAAGTTGTCGCGATTCGCGCGGTGAGAACTTAGGAACTAAAATCGGAGGGGCCTGGCTAGAGCGGCGATGGCGAGGTGATCGGCTCCCCGTCATCGAAGATGTCCTTCGCTGCGGGCGTGGGAGCGAACGCGACATCGCAACCCAGGTACCTGTCGCCAAGGATGTCGGCGCCGTACCCGAGCTTCACCATCTCCCGGCCGAACCGCTTCAGCTGGTCGAAGCCGGCGAGCCTGGCCCCGGCCAGCATCCTTCCTTCGCTGTTGCAGATGCAGACGGTGAACGTGGGACCGAAGGAGTCCGCCCGCTCCGCGCGCTGCAGCGCCTGCTCGACAGCTTCGAGGCCAGGAATGTCCGCGGGTCGGGGGAGCGAGCGCATGTCCGGATGCTACCAAGGCACATCCCATGTGTGTGCACATCCCGCGTGCACCGCTGCGAGTCGTAACGAAGGCAACTCCTGGAGGCAGGACGCCGTCCTACGAGGGAACTGCGTACATTAGGCGTGTCCCCTAAGCGATCTTTTTCGTGCCTCTGATCGCTGGCTGTAGGGCTCCGTTCCGCACTGTTCAAAGGTGCGCGATGCCCAACACCCCGAACCCTCTCTTCGAACGATGGCGACTTGCCTCCGCTGCGGCAGAAGCGGCCGACACCGCCAACTTCGCGAAAGCCATCGCGTCCCTCGACGGAAAGTGCCCGCCGCCGACGGAGGAAGAGTGGGAGGCGGCGAAGGCGCTGCGCCACCAAGCCACGGAGATTCTCGCGTTGTTGCGCGCGAGCTACTCGGTCTCGCAACAGACGACCGCCAGCCCGGCACCGCCTGGATCGCCGAGCCCTTGAGAGCGGCCTGGGAGCCACGGCACGGTGGCCTGCCCGGAGGGAATCGAACCCCCGACAACCTGCTTAGAAGGCAGGTGCTCTATCCAACTGAGCTACGGGCAGACTGCAGGGAT
>JAJNBO010000137.1 GCA_021156245.1 Ramlibacter sp.
TTCCCCGAACGCTTCGCCGAGGAGATCTTCCGCTACCTCAGCATCCCGCCGAACGAGTTCCCCCAGGCGAGCCGCATGTTCGAGCAGCCACTGATGACGCGCGAGTACTTCATGAAGCTCGCCGACACCTTCCGCTCGCCGCACCTGTGGCAATGGTCCGACGGGAAGTGGTCGCTGCGCGATGCGGTGTACCACCCCAGGCACCTGGCGCCAGCGGCCTGAAGACGGCATGAGCAACCTGCGCATCATCCCGCGGCTGGACATCAAGGGGCCGAACCTCATCAAGGGCATCCACCTCGAGGGGCTCCGGGTGGTGGGCGATCCGCAGGAGTTCGCGCTGCGCTACTACGAGGCCGGTGCGGACGAACTGGTCTACATGGACATCGTGGCCAGCCTGTATGGCCGCAACAACCTGAGCGACATCATCCGCCGCACCGCGGACCAGGTCTTCATCCCCATCACCGTAGGCGGCGGCATCCGTTCCGTGGACGATGCGCGGCACATCCTGCGCTCCGGCGCCGACAAGGTCGCGATCAACACCGCGGCCATCGCACGCCCCGAGCTGGTCACGGAAGTGTCGCGCCGCTTCGGCTCGCAGGCGATGGTGCTGTCCATCGAGGCCAAGCAGGTCGCGCCGGGCAAGTGGGAGGCGTACACGGACAACGGCCGCGAGCGGACCGGCCTGGACGTACTCGAATGGGTGAAGCGCGGCGTCGAACTTGGCGCCGGGGAGGTGCTGCTCACGTCGGTGGACCGCGAAGGCACGCGCAAGGGCTTCGACATCGAGCTCGTGC
Organism: Ramlibacter sp.; assembly: GCA_021156245.1. Lineage (GTDB taxonomy): Bacteria > Pseudomonadota > Gammaproteobacteria > Burkholderiales > Burkholderiaceae_C > Ramlibacter. Next base: position 795 of record JAJNBO010000137.1, read on the forward strand.
GCAAGGTGAGCGAAGCCGTGCCGGTGCCGGTGATCGCCAGCGGTGGCATGGGCACGCTGGAACATTTCGTCGAGGCGGCGCGCATCGGCAAGGCCGATGCGGTGTCGATGGCCGACGTGCTGCACTACAAGCGGCTCACCATTCCCGAAATCCGTGCCGCGGCCCTGGAAGCCGGACTCGGCGTGCGGAAAGCCTGATGGCGCAGCGCATCACGCTCCTGGACTATGGCATGTGCAACATGCTGAACGTCGCGCGCGCCTTCGAGCACGCGGGCGCGGAGTTGCACATCACGGAAGACCCGGCCGATGTGGCCAGGGCGGACAGGCTGGTCGTTCCGGGCGTCGGCGCCTTCCGGGACAGCATGAAGGAAGTGGATGTGCGCGGCTTCGGCGATGCGATCCGCCGCTACGTCGATACCGGCCGTCCGCTGTTGGGCATCTGTGTCGGCATGCAGATCCTGTTCGAGGGCAGCGAGGAATTCGGCGATCACCCGGGGCTGGGCATCCTGCGCGGCCAAGTGCGGGCGATCCCCAGGGCGACGACGGCGAACGCGCCGCAGCGCGTGCCGCACATCGGTTGGAACCACCTCCTGGAGCCGGAGCAGGGGCGCGACTGGGCCGGCACCTTGCTAGAGCCCTTGAAGGGCAGGGAGCCGGCGGTGTACTTCGTGCATTCCTTTGCGGCGCAGCCGTCGGACGCGGCGGATCGACTCGCCGACTGCGTGTATGGCGGGCACCGCATCTGCGCCGTGGTCCAGCGCGGCAACGTCATGGCCACCCAGTTCCATCCCGAGCGCAGCGGCGAAACCGGACTGGCAGTCGTTCGCCAATTCGTGGCGTCATGAAAATTCTCGCGCTCATCCCCGCCCGTGGCGGCTCCAGGCGGCTGCCGGGCAAGAACGTGCGCCCCTTCCTCGGGCGGCCGCTGGTCCAGTGGTCGGTGCGTTTCGCCCGCGAGCTCGGCGTGTTCGAGCGCGTTCTGGTCTCCACCGACGACGAGGGCATCGCGCGCTGTGCGCAGGAAGCCGGCGGCGAGGTTCCCTTCCTTCGCTCCGCGGAGCTGGCGAGCGACACCGCGTCTTCATCCTCCGTCGCCATCGACGTCCTGCAGCGCGAGCAGGCGGCCGGCCGCGCGTACGACTGGGTCGCGCTGCTGCAACCCACGTCCCCCTTGCGGGACGCGGTGCGCTGGCACACCGCGCTTGCGCTCGCCCGGCAGGGCGCCTGCGACGCGATCGTCGGGGTGTCGCCGGCGCGCGACCATCCACACCACGTGCTGAGGCTCGCGGCGGACGACGCCGTGCTGCCCTGGGACGACGCCGCCGGCTTGCGCCAGCGCACGCAGGATCTCCCGCCCGCCGTGCGCATCAACGGCAGCCTCTACCTGGTGCGGGCTTCCGTGCTGTTGTCGCAGGACACCTTCTTTCCCGCCGCGACCCGCGGTATCGTCTGCGACCAGCCCTGGGAAGGGGTGGACATCGATACCGAGGCAGACTGGGTGGTGGCGGAGGCGCTGGCCCGCCACTACGGAAGGCAGGGATGAGCACCTTCATCATCGCGGAGGCGGGCGTCAACCACAACGGCGACGAGGCGCTCGCGCTGCAGCTGGTGGAAACCGCGAAGGAATGCGGCGCCGATGCCGTCAAGTTCCAGACCTTCGATGCCGACAAGCTGGTGCTGCACGGCGCGGAGAAGGCCGAGTACCAGAAGCGCCAGACCGGCGGTGGCGACCAGCACGCCATGCTCAAGGCGCTCGAGCTCTCCCGGGAGGCCCACCGTCGCGTCCACCAGCGCTGCACGGAATTGGGCATCGAGTTCATGTCGACGCCGTTCGACGAGGACGCGGCGGACTTCCTGCTGCAGTTGGGGATGGCGCGCATCAAGGTGCCCTCCGGCGAGATCACCAACACGCCCTTCCTGGAGTTCCTGGCCGCGAAGGACGTCCCGATGATCGTCTCGACGGGCATGGCATCGTTGTCCGAAATCCTGGAGGCCGTGCGCACGATCTCGGCCACGCGGCAGCGCAAGGGCTTCCAGGCGTCGATGAAGGACATGGTGACGGTGCTGCATTGCACGTCCAACTATCCGGCCAGCTACTCCGACGTGAACCTGCGCGCCATGGCCACGATCGCGCGCGCCACCGGGCTGCCGATCGGCTACTCGGACCATACGACGGGCATCGCGGTCCCGGCCGCGGCCGTGGCTCTGGGCGCCACGGTCATCGAGAAGCATTTCACCCTGGACCGAGGCCTGCCCGGCCCCGACCACGCCGCCTCGCTGGAGCCGCGCGAGTTGTCCGCGATGATCGGCCAGGTCCGCGCGATCGAGGCCGCCATGGGTTCGGACGTGAAGGAGCCGACCGCCTCCGAGCTGCCGGTGCGATCGCTGGTCAGGCGCAGCGTCACCACCGTGCGCGACGTCGCGGCAGGGGCGACGCTGCAGTTGTCGGACGTGGCAGTGCTGCGCCCCGGCACCGGCATCCCACCACGCGATCGGGACCGCGCGGTCGGCAAGCGCGCGCGGAAGGCGTTGGCCGCGGGAACCACGCTCCAATGGTCGGATCTCGAATGATGCAGCGGCGCATCTGCTACGTCAGCGGCACCCGCGCCGACTTCGGCCTCATGCAGTTCACGTTGCGGGCGATCCAGGCGCATCCGGCGTTGCGGCTGGAAATCGTCGCGACCGGCATGCACCTGTCGGCGGCGCACGGCAACACCGTTCGGGAGATCGAGGGCAGCGGCCTGCCGATCCGGGCAACGGTTCCGGTGGACATGGAGCCGGCCACCGGCGCCACCATGGCGCGCAACATCGGCCGGATGCTGCAAGCCTTCTCCACGCTGTGGGAGGAGCAGCCGCCGGACATCGTGCTGCTGCTCGGCGACCGCGGCGAGATGCTGGCGGGCGCGCTGGCGGCCATCCACCTGAACATCCCCGTTGCGCACATCCACGGCGGCGAGCGCTCCGGCACCGTCGACGAGCCGGTGCGGCACGCGATCACCAAGCTCGCGCATCTGCATTTCAGCGCGACGAACGACGCGCGCGAGCGCGTGGTGCGGATGGGCGAGTCGCCGCAGCGCGTGTGGGTCACCGGCGCACCGGGACTCGACGGCTTGAAGGAACTGGCGACCCGGTCCCGCGCGGAGCTGGCGCGCGAAGCGGGCTTCGACGCGGCCCGGCCCATGGCTCTGTTCGTCTTCCATCCCGTGTTGCAGGAGGCCGATGCAGCAGGCACGCAGGCTTGCGCGATCCTGGACGCGCTCGCGGCGCAGGGCGTGCAGGTCATGGCGCTGCTGCCGAATGCCGACGCCGGCAGCGAGGGCATCCGGACCGTCCTGCAGCAGCGTGGTGCGGGGGGGTCGCTGCGCCTGGCGACGCACCTGCCCCGCGCCGAATTCGCAAGCTGGATGGCTGCCGCGGACGTCATGGTCGGCAACTCCAGCGCCGGCATCATCGAGGCCGCCACTTTCGGCACGCCGGTCGTCAACATCGGCCTGCGCCAGAACCAGCGCGAACGCAATGCCAACGTCACCGACTGCGGCGCCGAGGCCGCGGCGGTCGACGCCGCCGTGCGCCAGGCGCTGGGTCACGGGAAGTATCCAGCCCACAATGCCTACGGAAACGGTGCCACCGGCCCGCGCATCGCGCAGTTGCTGGCGGACGTACCGCTGGACGCAGCCCTCATGATGAAGACCAATGCCTACTGACCGGATCCTCCTGCTCGGTGCCGGCGGCCACGCCAAGGTGGTGCTCGACGCACTGCTGGCGGGTGGCCGCACGCGCGACGGCATCGACGTCGTGGACGACGCGCCGCACCTGCAGGGCCGCGACTTCCTCGGCGCCGCCATCCTGGCGCCGGGCGCGACCGCTGCTGCACGCTTCCACGTCGCGATCGGCGACGGCCGCGTCCGCGAGCGGCCGTTCGCCGCCCTGTCCGCGGCGGGCCTGCAGCCCCTGACGGTGCTGCATCCAGCCGCCGTCATCTCGGCGCTGGCGGCCGTCGGGTCGGGCAGTTTCATCGCTGCGCTGTCGGTGGTGGGGCCCGAGGCGCGCGTGGGCGAATGCGTCGTCGTCAACCACGGCGCCATTGTGGACCACGACTGCGAAGTCGGCGCCTTCACGCACATCGCCCCCAACGTCACGCTCGGCGGTGCCGTGCGCATCGGCCGGCGTGTCCTGCTCGGCGCGGGCGCGACGGTGCTGCCCGGCGTGCGGGTGGGGGACGACTGCACGATCGGGGCCGGCGCCGTGGTCACCCGCGACGTTCCCTCCGGCGCAACCTGGGTTGGCGTTCCAGCGGCGCCGCATCCTGGAAAGACCAAGTGAACGACACGACGCCCATGGAAGTCGGCCGCGGCCACACCTTGCGCGAGGCGCTGGCCACGCTGGACAAGGCGGGCACGGGCATCCTGCTGCTCACCCGGCCGGACGGCAGCTTCGAACGCACCGTCACCGACGGCGACCTGCGCCGGCTGCTGCTGGAGGTGGGCTCGCTCGACGCCACGCTGGAGCGCCTGCCCGCGATCCAGTCGGTGGTGCTGGGCGAGGGCTTCACCCGGCGCCAGGCGCTGGACCTGATGAACCGGCATGCGATCAACCACGTGCCCGTGCTCGATGGCGCGGGGCGGGCGGTGGAGGTGGTGGAGCGCCGCGAGATCGACGAGCAGATCCTGCTGTCGACGCCGCACATGGGCGACACCGAACGCGACTTCGTGGAGGAGGCTTTCCGCACCAACTGGATCGCGCCGCTCGGCCCCAACGTGGACGCTTTCGAGCGCGAGCTGGCCGACCTCGTCGGCATCGGCCATGCCGCCGCCCTGAGCTCCGGCACCGCCGCGATCCACCTGGCGCTGCGCCTGCTGGGCGTCGGCCCCGGCGACCGCGTCTTCTGCTCCACGCTCACCTTCGCGGCGAGCGCCAACCCCATCGTGTACCAGGGTGCCGAGCCCGTGTTCATCGACTCCGACGACGTGAGCTGGAACATGTCGCCGGCTGCACTGGAGGCCGGCCTCGTCGCGGCGAAGCGCGAGGGCAAGTTGCCCAAGGCCGTGATCGTGGTGAACCTGTACGGCCAGAGCGCCGACATGGACGCGCTGCTGGCGCTGTGCCGCCAGCACGGCGTGGCGCTGGTCGAGGACGCGGCGGAGTCGCTGGGCGCGCGCTACAAGGGCCGGGCCAGCGGCACCTTCGGCGTGCTGGGGATCTATTCGTTCAACGGCAACAAGATCATCACCACCTCGGGCGGCGGCATGCTGGTGTCCGGCGACCAGGCGCTGATCGAGAAGGCGCGCTTCCTCGCCACGCAGGCGCGGGATCCCGCGCCGCATTACCAGCACAGCGAGATCGGCTTCAACTACCGCATGAGCAACATCCTGGCCGGCGTGGGCCGCGGGCAGTTGCGCGTGCTGCAGGAGCGGGTGGAGGCGCGCCGCGGCGTGTTCCTGAAGTACCGCGCCGCGCTGGCCGACCTGGAGGTCCTCCAATGGATGCCGGAGCCGGAGTGGAGCTACGCCACGCACTGGCTGAGCGCCTGCACCATCACTCCGCGCTCGGGGATGGACAGCGCCGAACTCATTCGCCGGCTGGCCGCTGAACTGATCGAGGCACGCCCCTTGTGGAAGCCGATGCACCTGCAGCCGGTGTTCGCCCGGTGCGCCTATTTCCCGCATGGCGCCGAGTCGGTGTCCGACCGGCTGTTCGCCCAGGGCCTGTGCCTGCCGTCCGGCTCGAACATGACCGAGGCGCAGGTGGACCGGATCGTCGAGACGATCCGCAAGGTCGTGCGCTAGCAGGGACGCGCGGATGAAGCGGTTGTTCGACCTGCTGCTCGGAGCGCTCCTGTCGGTGGTGCTGGCCGTGCCGATGCTGCTGGTGGCGCTGGCGGTGCGCATCACGTCGGAAGGGCCGATCCTCTACTGGTCGGACCGGGTCGGCCTGCGCAACCGCATCTTCCGCATGCCGAAGTTCCGCACGATGCGCATCGACACGCCCGCCGTCGCGACCCACCTGCTGGCCGATCCG
>JAJNBO010000138.1 GCA_021156245.1 Ramlibacter sp.
TTCAGCGGCGGACCCGACGCACTCGATGTTGCCGAGCTCCGCCAGGGTCTCGACCAGGCTGTCCCGGATCTGGGGCTGGTCCTCCACGATGAAAGCCTTGAGCGGCAATGCAATCCTCCGGACGCGCGAATCGACCACGCCGCCCCATTTTGCTCGCAAGACCTGCTGCGCGGGCGCGCGCTACAGGATGATGTCGGCCGCAGTCAGGCCCGTGACGCCCGCCAGGTTGATCGTGAACTCGGCATCACGATCCTTGTCGGTGCTGCCGTACAGCACGCCGCCCGAGAAACGAAGCTGCCCGGTCGCGTCGGCGCTGAAGTTCCGGCTGCCGAGGAACGAGAACGCCTGGTTGCCGGCCTTGACATCGTTGGCGTCGATGCCCGCGAGGTCGAGGCGGTCCATTCCGCTCACGTAGTCGAGCACCGTGTCCGTGCGGGTGGCCACGGTGCCGAGGTCCATCTTCTTGTTGAAATCGAAGACGTCGTTCCCCGCGCCGCCGGACAGCCTGTCCTTGCCCGCTCCGCCGGTCAGCACGTCGTTGCCGCCGCCGCCGGCCAGTTTGTTGTTCGCGCGGTTGCCGATGATCCGGTCATGGCCGCTGCCGCCCGTGGCGTTCTCGATGATCGTGTCGTAGGCGATGGCGAGATTGTTCTGCCCCCGGTACACGTCCTCCGTGACGGTGTAGTTCGAGGGCACGCCCAGGGCTTCCAGGACTTGCGCGTCTGTCTTGCGCTGCGCGATGGAGCTGAACTTGCCGGGGTTGAGGTTGATGACGCAGTCGAGCACCTGATTGCTGCAATCGATGGTGTCGATGCCGCCACCGTCCCAGATTGTCTCGAATAGCTCTTCGTTCTGAAGCCATTTGTGCGTGGTGTTGCCGCTGTGGGTGTCTGTATTCGCGCCGTACAGGAATTGCAGCGCACGGATGTCCATCACCATCGGCGTCGACGGGTACAGCCAGTAAGCGTCAACGCTCACTCCGTTGTAGTCCCACACGACCATCTCCGGCGCCACGCCATACGCCATCACGGTGTTGCCCACGTTGTTGAGGGAGGCCGGAAGGACGTTCTCGCCATCGAAGGGATGCTTGAGGCCCAGGGAATGGCCCATCTCGTGCATCATGGTCCAGAAGGCGCCCCCACCCGGCTTCCATTCGTCCGCCGTGTAGACGGCGAGCCGGTTGAACCACACGTCACCGGCGTAGTCCACCATGCTGACGTCGTCGATCAGGCCGTTCGACCACACGTAGTAGTCGGTGAAGGGCGCGTAGGCGTGCGCGGCGGCGGAGATCGAGCCCCAGGCGAAGGTGATGTCGCCGATGCGGGGCACCTCGACGAAATCCACGTTGCACACCGCCTCGATGGCGTCCATGACCGCACGCACCCCGCCTTTCTCGGCTGCGCCAAAGGCGCGAAACCCCGTTTCGTCGGCGTAGGCCGGCTTGGTCTGCGGGAAACTGTAGGTGATGCGAACGGCTTCCCCCACGCCGGCGGCGAACGATTTGCCGCCTTCGGCTTGCGTGAAGTTCCATCGCCAGTCCTTGTGCCCGTTCATGTAGAACAGGAGGGCATCGAGAGGGTTGCTGGTGACAGCCATGGAACTCCGGCGTTGATGGGCAGGTCGCCGGGATTATGGAAGAGGCACTTGCGCTGGCGATCGCCGTCGCCTACGGAAAAACCCCGGATCACCCAAATGTGCGACCCAGGGTTGTAATCATTCCCGCTTAACCCACCTGCACCTGGATGCGCCGGGGCCTGGCTTCCTCCGCTTTCGGAATGGTCAGGCGCAGCATGCCGTCGCGCAGTTGCGCCTCGATGCGCGAGGCATCGAGCTCGCGGCTCAGGGTGAACTGGCGGCGGTAGGTGGGGATCTGCGCCTCGCCATGCACCAGCTGCAGGTTCTCCGGCCCGGCGGTGGCGGCGGTGGCTTCCAGCACCAGGGTCTCGCCGTCGACGCGCACGTGCGGTTGCGGCGCCTGGTTCGTGCCGTTGGCTGGGGCGCTGGAAGAAGAGGTCTGGACTGCATTGCTCATGGTCGTCTCCTTCAGTTCACTTCGATGCGGCGGGGCAGCGACGACTCGCGCTTGGCGACGCTGATGCGCAGCACGCCGTCACGGTAGTTGGCTTCCACGCGCCCGGCGTCCGCGTCCTCGGGCAGGCTCACCACCCGGCGGAAGGGGCCGGTGAAGCGCTCGTTGGCATAGACGCTGGTGCGCTCGGCCGCCGGCGGCAGCGCGCTCTTGCGCTCGCCGGCGATCACCAGCAGTCCGCGGTCGACCGTGATCTCCAGCTTGTCGAGGTCGAGGCCGGGCGCCATGGCCTGGATCTCGATCGTGGTCGGCGTGGTGCCGACGTTCAGCACCGGGAAGCCGGCCCGGGAGCCGGAGCGGATGCTGGATCCGGTGGCGGGAAACACCTGGTCGAGCAGGGACTGCATGCGGTTGAGCTCCGCGAACAGGTCCGCGGAGGATCGGAACATGGAACTCATGGTCGTTCTCCTTTCGTCACGTTGGCGCGTTCCCGAATTAGGGACGCGCCCGCGCGGTTTCAAGGGGCGAGCCAGCGGGCCAGGACGGCGGGAGCGGAGGAGGCGAGCAGCGCCACGCCGGTGAGCGACAGCAGGCCCAGCACGACCTTGCGGAAGCCCTGCTCGCTGATGCCGGCGTACAGTCGCGCACCCAGCAGGCTGGGCACCAGGATGGCGGGGGCCGCGATCGCGAACAAGGGCACCATGCCGGACGTGATGATGCCGGTGCCGACGTAGCTGGCGAAGGTCACCACCTGGATCGACAGGTTGAAGTTCTGGATGACCGATCGCTGCCGGTCCTTGTCGAAGCCGCGCATCGTGCACCACAGCGAGGGCGCGACGCCGCTGAAGCCGCCCAGGCCGCTCATCATGCCGCCGGCGGCCCCCGCCACCGCGTCACTGGCGCGGCCTCCGCGTACGCGCGGCAGGCGGTTGGCGAAGAACATCAGCGGACAGACGATCACCAGCATCAGGCCGAGGAGGAACTTGAACAGGGGCACGTCGAGTCGCGGCAGCAGCCACAGCCCGAGCGGCAAGCCGGCGAGGCCGCCGGCCAGGAACGGAAGCAGCGTGCGCCAGTCCCAGCCGCGCCGCACCGTGAAGGCTGCGATCACCTGGCCGGTGAGGGAGCCGAACACGGCCAGCGACGCCGCAAGGCGCGGCTCCAGCAGCCACGCCCACAGCGCCATGGCCGTGAGCCCGAACCCGAAGCCGGAAAGGCCCTGCACGAAGCCGGCGAGCGCGGCTCCGGCGGCGACGATCAGAAAGACTTCCACGAGTCGTCATCCCCGCGGAGCGGGGATCCAGGGCTTCCATGCACCCGGATCCGGAAGCCCTGGATTCCCGCCTGCGCGGGAATGACGAAGTCACGCCTGCGCGGGAATGACGAACAGCCGCTCACTCGTAAGCCGACATCGGCACGCAACTGCAGAATAGGTTGCGGTCTCCGTACACGTTGTCGACGCGGCCGACCGGCGGCCAGTACTTGGCATGGCGGCGCTCGTCGAGGACCGCCGCGCCCACATCGCGCGGATACGCATGCGTCCACTCGCCCGTCATCAGCGCCGCCGCCGTGTGCGGGGCGTGCTTCAGCGGGTTGTCGTCCTGCGGCCACTCGCCGCGCTCGACGCGCCGGATCTCCTCGCGGATGGCGATCATCGCCTCGATGAAGCGGTCGATCTCCTCCAGCGTCTCGCTCTCCGTCGGCTCCACCATCAGCGTGCCCGGCACCGGGAAGCTCAAGGTGGGCGCGTGGAAGCCGTAGTCGATCAGCCGCTTGGCGACGTCTTCCGCGGTCACGCCACTGGCGTCCTTCAGCGGCCGCAGGTCCAGGATGCATTCGTGCGCGACGTGTCCGTTCTCGCTGGCGTACAGCGTCGGGTAGTGGTCGCGCAAGCGCGCGCTGATGTAGTTGGCGCTGAGGATCGCCACCTCGGTGGCCTGCGTCAGCCCCTCGGCGCCCATCATGCGGCAGTACATCCAGCTGATCGGAAGCACCGCTGCATTGCCCAGGGGCGCGGCGGACACGGCGCCGACGGGATGCGCGGGCAGCCCGCCCGACTTGTGGCCCGGCAGGAAAGGCACGAGGTCCTCGACCACGCACACCGGGCCGACGCCCGGGCCGCCGCCGCCGTGCGGGATGCAGAAGGTCTTGTGCAGGTTCAGGTGGCTCACGTCGCCGCCGAACTCGCCCGGCGCCGCGACACCGACCAGCGCGTTCATGTTGGCGCCGTCGACGTACACGCGCCCGCCGTGCTTGTGCACCATCTCGCACAGCTCCTTCACCTGCATCTCGAAGACGCCGTGCGTGCTGGGATAGGTGATCATGATGCAGGCGAGGTTGGCGCTGTGCTGCTCGCACTTGGCCTGCAGGTCGGCGAGGTCCACGTTGCCGTTGTCGTCGCAGGCCGTCACCACCACCTGCATGCCCGCCATCTGCGCGCTGGCGGGGTTGGTGCCGTGGGCGGAGGACGGGATCAGGCAGACCTTGCGATGGCCTTCGCCCCGGCTTTCGTGCCACGCCTTGATCGCCAGCAGGCCGGCGTACTCGCCCTGCGACCCGGCATTGGGCTGCAGGCTGATGCCGGCGTAGCCGGTGGCCTCGCACAGCCACGCGCGCAGCTGCTCGTCCAGCTCCGCGTAGCCTTGCAGCTGGTCGCGCGGTGCGAAGGGGTGCACGTGCGCGAACTCCGGCCAGGTGATGGGGATCATCTCGCTGGTGGCGTTCAACTTCATCGTGCAGCTGCCCAGCGGGATCATGCTGCGGTCCAGCGCGAGGTCCTTGTCGGAGAGGCTGCGGATGTAGCGCAGCATGCCCGTCTCGCTGTGGTGGGTGTTGAAGACCGGGTGCGTGAGGAAGTCGCTGGTGCGGCGCAGCTCCTGAGGGATGGCCGGTTCGATGCCCTTCTCGAACGGGGCAAAGGTGGGCAGCGCCTGTCCTGGCTTGGCGAAGATCTTCCACAGCAGCTCGACGTCCGCGCGCGTGCTCGTCTCGTCGAGCGACATGCTGATGTAGCCAGGCCAGGACTGCCGCAGGTTGCAGCGCAGTGCGTGCCCCTTCGAGATGAAAGCATCGGCTGCTTCGCCGACGTGCAGCGTGATGGTGTCGAAGTAGGCCGCCTTCTGCGAGGCGTATCCGAGTTGTTCCAGGCCTTTCGCCAGGATCGCCGTGTAGCTGGCGACCCGCTGCGCGATGCGCTTGAGTCCCTGCGGACCGTGGTAGACCGCGTACATGCTGGCCACCACGGCCGGCAGCACCTGTGCCGTGCAGATGTTGGAGGTGGCCTTCTCCCGGCGGATGTGCTGCTCGCGGGTCTGCAGCGCCAGGCGGTATGCGGGATTGCCGTGCGAGTCGACGCTGACGCCGACCAGCCGGCCCGGCATGGAACGCTTGAAGTCGTCACGGCAGGCCAGGTAGGCCGCGTGCGGGCCGCCTGCGCCCATCGGCATGCCGAAGCGCTGCGTCGTGCCGATCACGATGTCCGCGCCGAACTCGCCCGGCGGCACCAGCAGTGTCAGGGCCAGCAGGTCGGCGGCGACGATCAGCGCGGCCTGCTTGGCATGCACCTTCTCGACGTCCGCGCGCAGGTCGTCGATGCGGCCGCTGGTCGAGGGGTAGGGCGCCAGCACGGCGAAGAAATCGCCGGCCAGCAGCGTGTTCCACTCCTCGCCCGAATTCGCGAGCACGACCTCGATGCCCAGCGGCTCGGCCCGGGTCTGCACCACCTCGATGGTCTGCGGATGGCAGTCGCCCGCGACGACGAAGCGGTTGCTCTTGCTGCGCACGCTGCGCTTGGCCAGCGTCATGGCCTCGGCGGCGGAGGTCGCTTCGTCCAGCATGGAGGCGTTGGCGATGGGCATCGCCGTCAGGTCGCAGACCATGGTCTGGAAGTTCACCAGCGCTTCCATGCGGCCCTGGCTGATTTCCGCCTGGTATGGCGTGTAGGCGGTGTACCAGGCCGGGTTCTCGAGCACGTTGCGCAGGATGACCGCCGGCGTGAAGGTGCCGTAGTAGCCCTGGCCGATGAAGCTGCGGAACACCTGGTTGCGTTGCGCGATGGCGCGCAGTTCCGCCAGCGCGGCCGCTTCGGAGACTGGCGCGGGCAGGCGCATCGGCCGTGCGCGCTTGATCGAACGCGGCACGATGCTTTCGACCAGTGCGCGGCGTGACGCCTCGCCAATCACCGACAGCATGTGGCGCTCGTCGGCCTCCGACACGCCGATGTGGCGCGGAATGAATTCGTGGGGGTTTTCCAGCTCGCCGAGCGGCCGGGCGGATTGCATCAGCATCGGGTCAGGTCGTTTCCTTGACGAACTTGCGGTAGGCGGGCTCGTCCATCAGCACGTCGAACTCCGCCATGTCCTTGATCAGGATCTTGAAGAACCAGCCGGTGCCCATCGGGTCCTTGTTGGCCAGCGACGGGTCGTTGCGCAGGTCTTCGTTGACTTCGGTCACTTCGCCGGCCACGGGCATGTAGATGTCGGCGGCGGCCTTGACGGACTCGACCACGCCGGACACTTCGCCCTTGGCGTAGGTGCGGCCCACCTCAGGCAGGTCCACGAACACCACGTCGCCCAGCGCATCCTGCGCGTGCACCGTGATGCCGACCACCGCCGCTTCGTGGTCCTCCAGCTGGATCCACTCGTGTTCGGGCGTGTACTTGACGGTCATGGTTCTTCTCCTTCGGGGTGCGGTCAGCCGCGGTAATAACGTTGGGGGACGAAGGGCATGGGCGCCACTTCCATCGGCACGGGCTTGCCACGCACGATGGCGTTCAGCCGGGTGCCTGGCCTGGCATGGCCGGCGGTGACGTAGCCCATGGCCACGGGCTTGTCGATCGTCGGGCCGAGCAGCCCGCTCGTGACCTCGCCGACCTTGTTGCCGGCCTCGTCCTGCAATTCGGTGTGTTCGCGCACGGGCACGCGCTCCAGCGCGACCAGCCCCACGCGCTTGCGCTGCAGCGGCTCCGTGCCATCGAGCTGCGCCAGCACTTTCGCGGCGCCGGGGAAGTGGCCCGCGCGCTCGCCGCCGGGGCGGCGCACCTTCTGCATCGCCCAGTTCAGGCCGGCTTCCACCGGCGTGGTGGTCGTGTCGATGTCGTTGCCGTACAGGCAGAGGCCTGCTTCCAGCCGCAGCGAGTTGCGCGCGCCCAGGCCGATCGGCTTGACCTCCGGCTGAGCGAGCAGGGCGCGGGCCAGCGCTTCGGCCTGCGCAGCAGGCACGGAGATCTCGAAGCCGTCCTCGCCGGTGTAGCCGCTGCGGGTGATGAAAAGGTCGGCGCCGTTCCAGTCGAACGCCGCGCCCGTCATGAACACCAGCTTCTCCACGCCGGGGACGACACGCTGCAATGCATCGACGGCTTTCGGCCCTTGCAGCGCGAGCAGGCCGCGGTCGGGCATGGGGATGACCTGGCAGCGCGCGCCGATGCGCTCCTGCATGTGCGCGATGTCACCCACCTTGCAGGCGCCGTTGACGATGACGAAGAGGTCGTCGCCGCGATTGACGAACATCAGGTCGTCGATGATCGTGCCCTCGTCGGTGAGCAGCAGGCCGTAGCGCTGCTTGCCGGGCGCCAGGCCCATCACGTCCACGGGCATCAGCGTTTCGAAGGCAGCCGCGGCCTCGGGGCCGACCAGGCGCAGCTGCCCCATGTGCGAAACGTCGAACAGCCCGGCGGCGGTGCGGGTGTGATGGTGCTCGGCCATGAGGCCGGCGGGGTATTGCACCGGCATGGCGTAGCCGGCAAAGGGAACCATGCGCGCACCCAGTTCCAGGTGCAGGGCATGCAGGGGTGTCTTCTGTAGCTCTTCTTGAGGGGCGGACACGCGGACTCCAACAGGCTTCGGGCCATCGTACACACGATGGAAGGGCCCGTGCTGTCCGCTTTACCTGAGAGATTCACCCGGCCTGCGCCGGGCTTGCTCCTTCGGTGGGTGGCTCGACTGCAGCCACCTCTCTCCAGCATGGAGGCGCCCCCGCGATGGGGGCGCTTGTCAGTCCTGGGTGCCTGAGCGTTGGTTCGCCTTCGGCGGCTTCCGGGGAAGCTCTCTCCTGACGGCGCGGATTGTAGCCGCTACTTGGCGTACACCAGGTCGCGCAGCGCCAGCGAGATCTGCGGAACGTAGGTGATGACCATCAGGCACCCCAGGATCACCAGCACGAACGGAATCAATTGCCCGATGATGCGGTCCAGCGAGATGCGCGCCACCGTGCAGGCGGCGAACAGGTTCACGCCGAAGGGCGGCGTGATCATGCCCAGCGCCAGGTTGACCACCATCACCAGCCCGAAGTGCACCGGATCGATGCCGAAGTGCATGGCGACCGGCGCGAGGATGGGCGCCAGCACGATGATGGCCGCGCTGGTTTCGATGAACATGCCGATGATGAACAAGGCGATGTTGACGCCCAGCAGGAACATCGCCGGGCTCTGCAACACCGCCTCCAGCCAGCGGCCGATGGCGTCGGGGACGCCGGCCCGGGTGATCAGGAAGGCGAAGAGGCCTGCGTTGGCGATGATGAACATGATCACGGCCGACGAGATCACGGACTTCTTCAG
>JAJNBO010000139.1 GCA_021156245.1 Ramlibacter sp.
GTGGCCGCGGAGTGCAGGTTGAGCTGCCGCACGGCCGGGCCGCCGGGCAGGTCCTGCACCTGCGCAAGGGCCGGGGCGGCCAGCGCGCCGGCGAGCGAGAGCAGCGCCGCGATCTTGGAAATACTCTTCATCGTTTCAGCCTCAAGCCTTCAAAAATCGTCCCACGGACCTGCCGTCCGCTCATGCCTCTCGCAGCGCCCTGCGAAGTTCCCGCGCCAGCACCGGCCGCAGCTCCGGCCGCACGTAGCGCCCCACGATCACCCGCTGTCCCTGGCCGGACACCTCGATCAGCGACCGGTCGTCCGCGCCCGGCTCGACCCGGACCCAGTCGCGGTTGAATTCCGCCCGCTCCAGCCGCCCGGCCTGCTCCAGCTCCACGACGAGCCGCCGCCCCTGCAGCAGGATGTGCTCGCCGTCGGCCGCGTGCCGTGCGTAGGCCAGGAAGGCGGCGCCCACGGCCGCCAGCTCGAGCCACGCGAAGGGAAGGATCAACGGCGCACCCTGGAACCAGAAAAACGTCCCGATCCCGAGCGACACGACGCAAAGCGAGGCGTACAGCCAGCCCAGCTGGGCCGGCGTCACCGAGCAATTGCGCCTCAGGAACCAGTGGATGGCCTGGCCCTGGACAGTGGCGAAAGATGTGCCACTTCCGGCCGGATGGCGGCGACAGACGACGAAAGCGGCGTTCAGGACCGGCCGCTGCGGTCGGCTTGCAACATCGTCCGCATGTCGTCGAGCGAGACCGAGCTGCGCTCGCCCACTTTCGCGCGGGGCAGCGGCTTGAGCGCATGGCCGTAGATCACCTCGAAGGTGAGCGTGAGCTTGCCATCCGCACCGCGCAGGTGCTGGTCCAGCGCGGTCTCGACCCTGTTCGTCCAGCCCCGGCCGCGCAAGGCGGGAAAGCGCGCCGGGTGCAGGTTGGCGCCGAGCTCGCGCAGCTCGTCGAGCAGCCGGGCCGGCGTGTCGAAGGAAAGGCGGATCCGCTCCATGTCCATCACGGGCTCGGCGAAGCAGCCCTGCACCAGCATGTCGCCCCAGTCGTGCATGTCGGTGAATTCATGGGCCGGCGGAGGCCAGCCCATGGCGGCATACGCCGCCCTCAACTCGCGCAAGGTGTCGGGCCCGAGGCAGGAGAACATCAGGAAGCCGTCGACCGCGAGCGCCTCGTGCCACTGCCGCAGCAGTACCTGCGGGTCCGCGGCCATGTGCAGCTGCATGTTGGCCCAGAGCATCTGGACGGAACCGGCGGGAACCGGGCCGAAGTCCGTCCGCGGGCCACCGAGCCGCCACCACGGGCGGGCCAGCTGGTCCCTCGCCATCGTCATGCGGTCCGCCTGCGGCTCCACCACGTACACGCCCGCCTGCGGATATTGCTTGCGCACCAGGCCGTGCGCGCGCAAGCCGCCACGCACCGGCTCCCAGTCGGCCCAGGCCTGGGGATCACGCTTGATCCACTGCAGCCGGTCCGCCATGCGCCGGCCTACCTCTTCGTGCAACCAGGGGCTGGCCGCGGGCGCGGCCGCCTCCCAGCGCGCGGCGGCCGCGGGCGCGATGGTGGGGGGGCGATCGGAGGATGTGCTCACGGGGGCTGCCGAGTATATTGATCCGCATGCGCGCCGCGTGGTTGCCCCGTTGGCTGGAAGCCCCTCCCAGCCGCTGTGCCGTCTGCGGCGCCTGGCCGGCCCACGCCTTGTGCGGCACTTGCGCCGGCGCCTTCGCGACGCCGCAGCACCGCTGCCGGCTCTGCGCGCTGCCGCTGCACGAAAGCGCCACGGTTTGCGGCGCCTGCCTGCGGGATCCGCCTCCCCTGGACGCATGCTTCGCCGCGGTGCCCTACGCCTATCCGTGGTCCTCCCTCGTCGGCCGGTTCAAGTTCGGCGGCGAGCCCGGCTGGGCCGATGCGCTCGCCAGGCGCATGGCGCTGGTTCCCGGGGTTGCGCAGGAGATCGCGCAGGCCGACCTCGTGCTGCCGCTGCCGCTGGCCCCGCGACGCCTGGCCGAGCGCGGCTTCAACCAGGCCCTGCTGCTCGCCCGGGGTTTGGCGCCGCGACGCACGGATGCCCGGCTGCTGCTGCGGGTGCGCGAAACCGGGTCGCAAGCCACGCTCGACCGCAAGTCGCGCAGCCTCAACGTGCGTCACGCCTTCGGGGTGGAGCCGCTGCGCGCGCAGGATGTCGCGGGGCGGGCCGTGCTGCTGGTCGATGACGTGATGACCAGCGGCGCCTCGCTGCATTCCGCCGCGCAGGCCTTGCGGCAAGCCGGCGCCCGGCGGATCGCGGCGCTGGTGCTGGCGCGCACGGACGAGCCGCAATAGCGTTGCCTGCATGCCGCGACAATCGGCGCCATGTTCCACATCGTCCTGGTCACGCCCGAGATCCCGCCCAACACCGGCAACGTGATCCGCTTGGCTGCCAACACAGGCTGCACGCTGCACCTGGTCGAGCCGCTCGGCTTTTCCATGGACGACAAGCACATGCGTCGCGCGGGATTGGACTATCACGAGTACGCGGAAGTTCGGAAGCATGCCGGGTGGGATGCTCTGCTGGCCTCGGAACGTCCCGATCCGGCCCGGCTGTTCGCCTTGAGCACGCGGGGCGCGCGGCCCGTCCACGAGGTCGGGTTCCGACCCGGTGACTGGCTCGTCTTCGGATCGGAAACCAGCGGACTGCCCTCCGCCGTCCTGGAGAACTTCGCGCCCTCCCAGCGGTTGCGCCTGCCGATGCGGCTGGGTCAACGCAGCCTCAACCTGTCCAACGCCGTGGCCGTCACCGTGTTCGAGGCGTGGCGGCAGAATGGTTTTGCGGGCGCAGGCTGAGCGCTGCCTCACCCTGCGCGACAGAAGCAATACTCCGTTGCACCCCGCTGTGTTTGAAACATCGGGTACGGTCCCGCATCTGCACAGGGACCGGCCCTGATCCGCAGGGCAGGCCACGGCAACCCAGACTCCTTTTTGGTGCCCGCCTCGTGCGGGCACTTTTTTGCGTGTGATTTCCGTGTGCGGAGGTTGCTCAGGCGTAGCGGCGGGTCAGGCTCTCGGCGACGCAGGCCGGCTTGTCGCTGCCCTCTCGCTCCACCACCACGGTCCAGGTCAGCTGGGCGCCGTCGTCTGGCAAAGGATCGCAGGCCTTGAGCGTCATGCGCGCGCGCAGGCGGCTGCCGACGGGCACCGGCGACGTGAACCGCACCTTGTTCAAGCCGTAGTTGATCGAAATGCGGCTGGGCATGTGCAGCGCCGACTCGAAGAACGTCGGCATCAGGGACAGCGTGAGAAAGCCGTGGGCGATCGGTGCGCCGAAGGGCCCGGCCTTGGCCCTTTCGACGTCGACGTGGATCCACTGATGGTCGCCGGTGGCGTCGGCAAAGCGGTTCACGCGCTCCTGCGTGATCTCGATCCACTCGCTGACGGCGACCTCCTGGCCGACCAGCGTCTTTAGTTCCCCGAGGGTGGCGATGGTTCTCATCACCGCAATGTACCCAAGGGCCGCTGCTTTACGCGTCCAGCCAGCGACAGATGCCCTGCCACTGCTCCAGGTCCTTCTCGACCTTGCCCGGCGCCACGTCGAACAGCGTCAGCCCGCGCGCGGCCAGGTGCACGTAGTTCTGCGTCGGCCGCAGGAAACCCAGGACCGGCAGGCCGAGCCCGGTGACGAATTCCTGCAGCTTGTCGGCGGCGATCGTGCGCGCATCCACTCGCATGCCGACGATGCCCACCTGGATGCGGCCGGCCTTGCGCAGCTGCGCCAGCTCGTCGAGGAAGGCGCGGGTGGCGTACATGTCGAAGATGCTCGGCTGCAGCGGCACGAGCACCTTGCCCGCCGAATGCATCGCTTCCTGCAGCATCTTGCCGTGCAGGCCCGCGGGGGTGTCCAGCACCACGTGGGTGGTTCCCCTGGGCGGCCTGGCGATCTGGCCCTCGCCCACTTCCCAGCCCGCGATGGCCCGCGCTTCCGCCGGGCGCAGGCGCAGCCAGAGGCGGGAGGACTGCTGGCGATCCGCATCGCCGAGCATCACGCCATGGCCGCGGCTGGCGTAGTAGCCCGCGATGTTGGTGGCGACAGTGGACTTCCCGACTCCGCCCTTGGGGTTCGCGACAACGACGACCGGCATCATCGGGCTCCTGGCGTGGCCCGAAGGGGCCCGCTTTGCGCTATGTTACCGGGCATGGATGAGTTCGCAAACCCGCCTTCCGCCGCCTACGTGCTGGCGGCCCACCCCAACTGGCGCGAATCGCGGGTCAATCGCAAGCTCATGGAGCTCGCCCGGGAGCTCCCTGGGGTGACCGTGCAGGACCTGTACGGCCGCTATCCGGACTACGACATCGACGTGCCGGCCGAGCAGGAGAACGTGCGGGCGGCGCAGCTGCTGGTGCTGCTGCACCCGATCCAGTGGTACTCGATGCCGCCCCTGATGAAGCTCTGGCTGGACGAGGTCCTGCGCTACGGCTGGGCGTACGGGCGCGGCGGCACCGCGCTGCAGGGCAAGGACGTCTGGCTGGTGGCCACCACCGGCGGCCCGGAGTCCTCCTACCACCCCCAGGGCTACAACCGCTACTTCTTCGACGCCTTCCTGCCCCCCTACGAGCAGACGGCCACCTTGTGCGGCATGCGCTTCCTGCCGCCGCTGCTGCTGCACGGCGCCCACCGCGCCGGGCCGGACGAACTGCAGGCGCACTTCGAGGTGTTCCGCAATCGCCTGGCCAGCTACCCGGACTGGCCGGAGCTGGAGGATCTGGGTGCGTGTCCCATCGTCGACGTCCCCACCACGGACCGGCCGCTTCCCAACCAGGCGGCCGGCTGATGGAACACGCTCCAACCTGGCTGACCAACAGCCTGATCTACCTGGCCGCGGCCGTGATCGCGGTGCCCTTGTCGCGCGCGCTGGGACTCGGCGCCATCCTCGGCTACCTGGCCGCGGGCATCGCCATCGGCCCCTGGGGCCTGAAGCTGGTTCCGAACGTGCAGGACGTGCTGCACTTCGCCGAGTTCGGCGTGGTGCTGATGCTGTTCCTGGTGGGTCTCGAGCTGGAACCGCGCCGGCTGTGGAACCTGCGGCGCCCGATCTTCGGCTGGGGCAGCGTGCAGCTGTTCGGCTCCGCCGCGGTGATGACGGCGATCGGCGTGGCTTGCGGCGTGGACTGGCGCATCGCGCTGGTCGCGTCGCTGGCGCTGGCGGATTCGTCCACCGCGACCGGCCTGCGGGCGATGGCCGACCGCAACCTGATGTCCACCACGTCCGGAAGCAGCACGCTCAGCGTGCTGTTGCTGCAGGACGTGGCGGCGATCCCGGTGCTGGCGCTGCTGCCGCTGCTGGCCGTCGCCGGCGCCAGCACGGAGGGCAGCGGCTGGATGGCCGGCCTCAAGGCGGTCGGCGTCATCGCCGCCATCGTCCTGGGCGGGCGGCTGCTGCTGCGGCCGGCCCTGCGCTGGATCGCCCGCAGCGAATCGCCGGAGATCTTCACCGCCGCCGCGCTGCTGCTGGTGGTGGCGACCGCCTTCCTGATGCATTCCGTCGGCCTGTCGATGGCGCTCGGCGCCTTCCTGGCGGGCGTGCTGCTGGCCGAAAGCGAGTACCGGCGCGAACTGGAAACCGACATCGAGCCTTTCAAGGGCCTGCTGCTCGGGCTGTTCTTCATCGCCATCGGCATGTCGATCGACTTCGCGGTCGTCATGAAACAGCCGCTCCTGGTGGCCGCCATCGTGTTCGGCTTCCTCGCCGCCAAGGTCCTGGTGCTCTGGGTGATGACGCGCCTGATGCCGATCCCGCGCGCGGAACGCCCCGTCTTCATCGTCGTGCTGGCCCAGGGCGGCGAGGTGGGCTTCGTGGTGCTGCAGACGGCCATGGGCGCCCGCCTGCTGGACGGACCGACGTCGTCGCTGCTGGTCGCGGCCATCACGCTGTCCATGCTGCTGACGCCGCTGATGATGCTGGCGGCGGACCGCTGGGCGGGCCGCCTGGCCAGCGGCACGGCCCGCACGCTGGACGAGCTCAGCGAGCCGCAGAGCGCGCCCGTGATCATCGCCGGCTTCGGCCGCTACGGGCAGATCATCGGCCGCCTGTTGAACGCGCAGGGGCTGGCCGCGACCGTGCTGGACCACGACGTCGACATGGTGGAGGCGGCGCGCAGCTTCGGCTACAAGGTTCACTACGGAGACGCCAGCCGGCTGGACCTGCTGCGCATGGCCGGTGCGGCTTCGGCGCGGGTGCTGGTGGTGGCCGTCGACGACAAGGAGCAGTCGCTGCGCATCGTGGACCTGGCGCGCGAACACTTCCCGCACCTGGAGCTGGTGGCCCGCGCCCGCGACGTGACGCACTGGAACCAGCTGCGCGAGCGCGGCGTCATGCACGTCGAGCGCGAGCTCTTCGAGTCCAGCCTGCGCAGCGGCCGAACGGTGCTGGAGGTGCTGGGGCTGCCGCCGCACGAGGCGCGCAGCCAGGCGATGCGCTTTCGGCGCCACAACCTGGCGCTGTTCGAGAAGATGCATCCCTTCTACAAGGACCGCAAGCGGCTGATCGCGGTCGTGAAGGAGGGGCGCCAGCAGCTGGAGGAACAGATGGCGCGCGAGCGCGCCGAGACCGAGGAGCGCCGGCGCAAGGGCGAGGAACGCACGCCCGGCTGGGACTCCGCGGCCTGACGCGAAGCTCTCGTCACAGTCTTCACGCGCGCTTTGCAAAGCTCGTCAGCCCCTTGCGGGCGAGGGCCGTTGTGGGAAGGAGGCCGCGCAGTCCTGCGGCCGCAGTCCGACGGAGGTCCGCATGAATGCAGTACGGCATGGGGAAATCGGGGGATACCGGCTCTGTTTCCGGTCCCTGTTCGACAGCGGGCGAGGCTACGCCTTCCCCTGCGACCAGCAAGGCCGCGTCGACCTGGACGGCCTCACGGAGCAGTCCCGCAACAACTACTTCTACGCCCGCGCCATGGTCGGCCGCGAGCTGGCGGAACCCGCGGTGGAGTCCGCCGGGCCGCACTGAGCCGCGTCGGTCAGGCCAGACCGATGGCGCGCCGTACGGCCCAGCCCGTCACGCGGTGCCGCAAGGTGGTCGTGGTCAGCACCAGGTCCTGCAGCCGCGAAGGCGAGCGCGTCAGGCTCCGGTAGCCGTCACGCGTCACCAGCACCGTGTCGCTGTGCCGGAAGCCGCCGGCGCCATGCACGTACACGCCGGGTTCGATCGACACCAGCATGTGCTCCTGCAGCACGTGCGGGCTGCCCAGCGCGAGCCACGGCGGCTCGTGGTTGCCGAGGCCGAAGCCGTGGCCGCAGCGATGCAGGCG
>JAJNBO010000140.1 GCA_021156245.1 Ramlibacter sp.
GTCGCTCGATGACCGAGGCCTCGTCGTTGATCGCCACATCGAACAGCGCGGCCGCCATGCCGTACACCAGCATCAGCGCGAGCAGCCACGCGTACTGCACCGGAACGAGGAGGCTGCCCACCGCGGCGACGCAGAGCAACGCCATCAGCGGCACGACCCGGCGTGGCGCATGCCGGGACAGCACCCGGCCGGCATACAGCAGGGTCAACACCGCGCCGGCGCCACTGGCCAGCATGGCGATGGCCAGCGATTGCTCGCTCAGGCGGTAGTGCGCCTTGATGCTGGGCACGTGGACGCCCCAGGTCGCGAACAAGGCACCGGCGACGAAGAACTGGGTGCGCAACGCGCGGATGGCGGCGTGCGGCGCACGCGATTCTTCCAGGGACGGCATGCCCCGAGCATCTCATGGCGTGCGCTCAGCGAGTTGCGGCCAGCAGCTTCGCGGCGTTCGCGACGGCGGCCGGGCCCACCTGCTTGATGCGCTCCCGGGTCGCCACCACCAAGGGGTGATCCCTGTGCTGCCCCAGTCCGCCCAAGGGGTTCAGCCGGCAGTCCTTCGCCCACTCCGCGACGGCGGGAACCTTCGCACGCGCTCGGTCGCCGGCCAGCAACGCCAGGTACGCGGCCAGGTAATCCGCGGGGCGGTCCCAGTAGCGGATGGGCCGGCAGAGGCTGTTCCTCTCCTCGTCGCTGCCCACCAGGCACTCCACCACGCCGAGCAATGCGAACTGGAAGCTGGCGAATCCCCAATAGCAAGGCTGCACCGTCACGCGGCCCGGCTCGTAGATGGGCCGCAGCGGCGGACGCCGCAGGCCTTCGGCCGCGCAGTGGACGTGCACCGTCCCTTCGTCGGTGGGCACCTCGCCGTCGTCCAGCACGATGCGGTCGCGCTCGATGCGTTGCACCCTGCCGAGGCGCACGACGTCTGCGATGCGGCGCAGCAGCTCCACCTCGCTCTCGCTGGCAATGGCGCCATGCAGCATGGTCGCGGGCACCGACCGGTCCACGCGCAGGAAGAATCCGTCGGCCTCGAGGCGGCCGAACAGGTCGTCGATGGACGTCGCCTCGGCCATCGCCTGCATCTGCAGGCCCGCGCCCGCATAGAAATCCGGCAGCAGCGCATGCGGCTGGTGATAGCGGCGGTTCAGCCACCAGCCTTCGCGCGGCTTGATCCAGCGGATGGCCGTCGGCGCCACGCCCTGGTTCAACAGCCAGACGCAAGTGTCGAGCGCCGTCTTGCCGGCGCCGATGACGCAGAAGCGCCGCGCGCTCCCTGCGATGCGCGTGACGCCACCGGCGGGCACCAGGCGCACGCCCGGCGCCACCTCGAAAGGGGGCGCGCCCGTCGCGGGAATGCTGCCTTCCAGGTAGGTGGTGTCGACCAGCTTGCGCCGCACGCGCACTTCCCGGGCCTCGCCCGTCAGGCGTGAAACGAGCCGGTGCGTGCCCTCCGCTCCCGCGTAGTCGGTGCAAGGCAGGAAGCGCACGCGCCCGGTCGGCAGGAAGTGCCGGTGCAGCACCTCCAGGTAGTACGCGCGCAATTCGTCGGCGCCCGCCATCTCGTAGAAGCCGGCGTCCAGCCCGGCCCGCTCGACGGCGTCCTTGCCCAGGGGGACGGACGCCACGCCATAGAAGGCCGACGGCTGGTGCAGCCGCACGAAGGGATACGCATCCACCCAGTGGCCACCCGGCGCGTGGCGACGGTCCACGACCGTGACCGTCGCGTCCGAGTGCGTGAGCACGGCGTCCGTGAACGACAGGCCCGCCGCACCCGCGCCCACCACCAGGTAGTCTGTCTCGATCACGTCAGGACCGGTAGAAGAGGTAGTCCGCACTGTAAGGCACCTTCTCCGTGGCGCCCACCGCGGCGGCATCGCAGGCCCGCGCCGGCACGCCGCCCCCGATGGTGTTGACGCGCTGGATGCTGCTCACCTGCGCGAAGCGCCCGCTGCCGCCTGCCGCCTTCGTGGACAGCAGCAGCCAGGGGATCGCGTTCTCCTGCGGCGCGTCGGCACGCGCGGCCACGGCGCCCACGACGCGGCTGCCGTCGGCCGCTTCCCAATGCGGGCCGGCGTAGTGTTTGCCGATCGCCGCGCCGTTGCGGTCGAACAGCGCCGCCTCGGGCGCCACGAACACCCACTTCGCGCCGCCGGGTGCGGCTGCATCGGCACGGCATTCGTACACCTGGGCGCCGCGCGCCGCGATGCTTTCCATGAAGGCCCCCTGCTTCGGCGCGATCGCCGCCGGCACGGCCGCCGTCGCCGGCGACTGCGCGACGCGCACCGCGGCCAACGCGCCGATGCGCTTGCCCATGTCCAGCCCGACCTCGGTGGACGTGCGGAAGTGGATGCCTTCCCACACACGGGCGTCGGCCACCTCCTGCATGAAGGCATCCACGGAGTTCCAGCGGCGCGTCGCGCCATTGGCGGTCGGGCTCGACGTCGACAGTTCGGGCATCCGGCCACGTCCCACTTCCGCCTTCAGCAACGCGCCGACGGCGCCGGCGAGGATGCTGTGCGCGCTCGGGTACTCCGGGTGGCCTGGGTTGTCGATGAAGGGCGCCCAGGCGGCGTCCCGCTCGGTGCCGGGATGGTCGTCGCGGTCGCCGTTGCGGATGGCGGTGACGGGACGCCAGAAGCCGTAGTGGTACTTGGCCTCGAGCACCGCGATGAGTCCATCGTCCATGGCCTGGCTGGCGGCGGCGAGCAGCCGCGCGTTCTGGGCCAGGGTGCGGCCCGGCGCCTGCGCGACGGACCGGGTCACGGCGTTGTAGATGGGCGGCAGCGAGTATTCCCAGAAGCGCGCCACTTCGGTCTGCTGCGGGGTGCGCTGCGTGCTGGACTTGCTGCCCAGCGTCTTGACCTCGTTGTAGTCGCGCGCCCAGACATCGCTGTCCATGGCGGGGGGCGGTGCGGGGCGGAACTGCGCGGGGTCCGTCATCAGCCACGGTTTGCGTTGCGGCCACTGCGGCGCTGCGACGCCGGCGGTGGGCACGTACGCGCCGGGCGCAGCGTGCGGCCGATAGCGGTCCGCCGCGGCGAAGCCATCCTCGGCGCGCCAGGCGACGACACGCGCTGCCGCCTGCTCGCCCAGCGCAACGCCGGCGGACCGGGCAGCGCCATCCGCGACCTTGGCCATCGCGGTTTGATAGGCCTTCTCGATGGCCGGCAGCTGCTGCGGCACGAGCTTTGCCAGACTGGCGCGGGTGGCGGCGGCGACGGCTGCGTCCGCTGCCGCGGCGGCATCCGCGGGTTGCAGCAGCGGCACGGCGGCGACGGCCTCGTGGACCGCGGTCTGCACGATCGCCATGATGCGCACCGCGCCGGGCGTGCCGATGCGGGCCTGCACGACGACGTCGCCGGCGACGGTGTTCCAGTCGGTCACGCTGTCGGCGTGCGCGCGCGGCGCAGTGGCGATGAAGGCGGCAGCGAGAACCACTGCCGTGGTGGGAAGGGAGGGAATGTGTTTCATGGCATGGATCTTTCGGGCGCCGGTTCAGCGGCGCGTGATGACGACTTCGAGGTAGTCGCTGGGGATGACGAGGCCGGCCTTGCCGCCCTTGTCGAAGTGGTTCATCAGGGCGAGCAGGTCCGTCGCGAGCGCGGCCTGGGCAGCGCCTTCGAGCGCGGCAAAGGCCTTCAGGATGGGACCGTAGTAGCCGCGGAAGACTTCCAGCATGTGCTCGGCCGAGCGGTAGCGGAACATGAATTGCCGCGTCTCGGTACCGATGTGCGTGGATTCGCTGCCGAACAGCGCCACCATGCGGTCACGGGTGCCCCACAAGGCCGGCGAGCTCACGCCGGCCGGCGGCGGCACGTGCTTGCCGACCGTCTTGAATACCTGGCCGATGAATCCTTCGGGCGTCCAGTTGGCCATGCCGATGCGGCCGCCGGGGCGGCACACGCGCAGCATCTCGGCGGCGGTGCGGGGCGGATTGGGGGCGAACATGCAGCCGAAGGTGGACAGCACGACGTCGAAGCGGCCATCGTCGAACGGCAGGGCCTCGACGTCGGCTTCGCGGAATTCGATGCCGTGCAGGCGCTCGGCGGCGGCCCGCTCGCGGCCGCGCTCCAGCAACGCCGGGACGTAGTCGGTGGAGGTCACCTCGCACCAGCGGCGCGCGGCGGCCAGGGTGGCGTTGCCGTTGCCGGCGGCCACGTCCAGCACGGTCTCGCCGGCGCGCTTACAGCGGCGGCTTGCGGGGCGACGATGGTTGAGGACAATGCGGACATGGGGGCTCCTGTGGATGGACATGGGGGGCCCCGGAAAGCGGGACCCTGCGGCGGCTGGCAGTGCCAGGCGGCCGTCGACAGGGACTTTCGTGGCGGCGCATGGAAGCCGGCGTTGGAGCCGGCGTGGGAATTTGCGTGGAAGCAATGCAGCAGCAGGACCTGATGCCGGCCCCGACCGGGCTGGCGCT
Source organism: Ramlibacter sp. (assembly GCA_021156245.1). GTDB lineage: Bacteria > Pseudomonadota > Gammaproteobacteria > Burkholderiales > Burkholderiaceae_C > Ramlibacter. Next base: position 4,421 of record JAJNBO010000140.1, read on the forward strand.
GCGCCTGCTCGGGCCGCTGCAGGTGCGCGTGGACGGCGCGCCGGTGGACCTGCCTCCTTCGCGCAAGGTGCGCGCGCTGCTCGCGTACCTCGCCCTCGCCGGCCGGCCCGTCACGCGCAGCCACCTCTGCGAGCTCCTGTGGGACCTGCCCAGTGACCCGCGGGGCGAGTTGCGCTGGGCCCTGAGCAAGCTGCGGAACCTGCTGGAGCGCGCCGAAGGCGCCTCGGTCGCGACCTCCGGCGACAGCGTTTCGCTGCAATTGCCCGAACGCTGCGTCGACGTGCTGGAGGTCGCGCGCATCCTGCAGCAAGGACTGCCGGACATGCCGCTGGCCCGGCTGGAAGCCCTGGCCGGCCTCCTGGGCGAGGGCGAGTTGCTCGAAGGCCTGGACTTGCCGCGCAGCCCCGTCTTCACCGGCTGGCTGGTCGCCGAACGCCGGCGCTTCCGGTCCATGCACGCCGCCGTGCTGGAGCAATGGGCGCACCGCCTGCCCGCCGACAGCGACAGCCTCCTGCCCACGCTGGAACGCTGGCTGGTCGTAGCCCCGTTCGACCGCCAGGCGCACGAGCGCATGCTGGAGGCGCTGGCGGCACGCGGGCGGCTGCGCGAAGGCGACGAGCACCTGGCGGCCACCGCCCGCCAGTACGAGGCCGAGGGTCGGGACTGGGCTCCCATCGGCCATGCATGGCGCGCAGCCAAGGCGCGGCATGCCGCCGGCGCCGTCCAGGCGATCGTCGTGCCGCCCCCGCACGAACTGGAAGCGCCTTCCGCCGCCGGCGCCCGGGCGTCGCTGGCCGTCATGCCGTTCACCGACCGCACCCCGGGCGCGGCGTCGCGTGGCGGGCTCGGCGACGGCATGGCGCACGACATCATCACGCGGCTGGCCAAGCTGCGCAGCATGTTCGTCATCGCCCAGGGCACCATGTTTGCGCTGTCCGAGCGCAAGGTCGGCTCCGAGGACGCCGGCCGCCACCTCGCCGTCGACTACGTCGCCAGCGGCACGCTGCGCCGCACGGCCGATGCGCGCCTGCAGGTCAGCGTGCAATTGGCCGAAGCGCGCACTTCCAGGATCGTGTGGGCCGAGGAGTTCCACGGCCGCCTGGACGAGACCTTCTGCGTGCTGGACGACATCGGCAACCGCATCGTCACCGCGATCGCCCAGCAAGTGGAGCTGGCCGAGCGCAACCGGGCGATCCTCAAGAACCCGAACTCGCTGAACGCGTGGGAGGCGCTCCACCGCGGCCTGTGGCACATGGTGCGGTTCGACCGCGACGACAACGAGCAGGCGCGCCACTTCTTCCAGACCGCGGTGCGGCTGGACCCGACGTTCGCGCGATCGCACGCCGGCTTGTCCTTCACGCACTGGCAAGACGCTTTCCAGGGCTGGCGCGACCCGGCATCGGCGATCGAGCTGGCGTACCGCACGGCCGCGGAGGGGCTGATGGCGGACGAGAACGACCCGGCTTCGCACTGGTCGCTCGGGCGGGCCATGTGGCTGAAGGACCGGCCGGAGGACGCACTGCGCGAGCTGCAGGCGGCCATCGACCTCAGCCCGAATTTCGCGCTCGGGCACTACACCGTCGCCTTCGTCCATTCGCAAACCGGCGATGCCGAGATCGCCGTGGCTGCCGCGGACCGCGCCCGCGCGCTGAGCCCGATGGACCCGCTGCTGTTCGGGATGCTGGCGTCTCGGGCGCTGGCGCTGGTGCGCCTGGGCCGCTACGAGGAGGCCGCCGATGCGGCGGTGCGCGCGGCGGCCCGGCCCAACGCCCACGTTCACATCCAGGCCATCGCCCTGCTCTGCCTGGCGCTGGCAGGCAGGAAGGCCGCTGCCAGGGAGATGTCCGACGCCATCCGCCGCACGCAGCCGGACTACGGGGTGGAGGACCTGCTGAAGGCCTTCAAGGTCGGGCCCGAGCTGCAGGCGTTGACGCGCAAGGCCGCGCGATTGGTGGAGGGCTGAATGGACAACCTGGACGTGATCGAGCTGAAGGCTTTCGTTCCCGCGAAGGACTTCGCGCTGTCGAAGCGCTTCTATGCGGACTTCGGCTTCACCCAGCGATCGGAGGGCGGCGGCGTCGCCTATTTCTCGTGCGGCTCCGCGGCCTTCCTGCTGCAGGACTACTACCTCCAGGAGTTCGCCGACAACTGCGTGATGCACCTGCTGGTCAGGGACGTGCACGCCTGGCGCCGGCGGGTGATGGATGCCGACCTGCCCGGACGCTATGGCGTGAAGGTGACGGAGACGACGGAGCAGCCGTGGGGCATCACCGAGTTCGTGGTGATCGACCCTGCCGGCGTGTGCTGGCATGTCGGGCAGAACACGCCGGGCTTCCGGCGGGTGTAATCTTCGCCTGCGGGGACGACCCCGCCGGCGCATCACCGGGGACGGCCCCGCTCGAAAGAGTCTCCATGCCTTGGGTCATCCTGATCATCGCCGGCCTGTTCGAGGTCGGCTGGGCCATCGGCCTGAAATACACGGAAGGGTTCACGCGGCTGTGGCCGAGCATCGGCACGGCGACCGCCATGCTCGTCAGCGTCGGGCTGCTCGGTCTTGCGATGAGAGACCTTCCGGTGGGCACTGCCTACGCGGTCTGGACCGGCGTGGGAGCGGTCGGCACCGCCATCCTGGGCATCTTCCTCTTCGGCGATTCGGCATCTGCCGCGCGCGTCGCATGCCTCGCGCTGATCGCGGGCGGGATCATCGGGCTGAAGATCGTGTCCTGACGCCGGGTCGCGTCCTACCTCTGCCATCGAAGCTGTCTGTCGGTCTCTACCTCGCCACCCGAGCCTACTGGGGTTGCGCAGCCTGCGCGTACAAAACCATTGGAGAGCCCATGACCCATACCATTGCCCAGATCGCCGTGATTGCCGCCTTCGCGGTGTCCGGCGCCGCCTTCGCCCAGAAAGCAGCGGAGACGACGAACACCCCGCAACGCGCCGGCGAAGCGAGCACCATGACCGGCGGCGCGCCCAACGCCAAGACGACCAACGCGACCACCACGTCGTCGACGGCGGGCAAGGCGAGCACTGCCGCAAGCGGTTCGAAGGGCACGACGTCGTCGTCAGGCAAGGGCAGCGCCAGCGCCACCACCAACGTTCCGGACCGCGCCGGCCAGGCCAGCACGATGACGAACGGCGTGCCGAACAAGAAGACGACGAACTGAGGTCAACGGCTCGCGGGAACCGCCTGCATCAGCAACGACAGCGCCCGGATCATCCCCGCGGCGTACGCGGATTGCCCTTTCGAGTGGCCAATGCGCACGATCACCAGGTCGTGTGACGGCACGACGATCACGTACTGTCCGCCCGCGCCGAGCATGTAATAGGCCGAGGGGGGCAGGTACGGCAAGGCGCCGGTCTGGTTGAGCCAGAAGAAGCCCCCGTACACCGGGCGCTTGTCCGCCACCCAGGCCGGCGCTGGAGTGCTCACGAACCTGGTGAATCCCGCCGGCAGGATTCGCTCGCCGTTCCACATGCCGTCCTGCAGGTACAGGTTCCCCAGCCGCGCCCAGTCGCGCGCCGACATGAAGTCGTAGCCCTGGGTGAGGAAGCTGCCGTATGGATCGGTCTCCAGCACCATGGACCGGATCCCGATCCGGTCGAACAGCTGCCGCTGGGGGAACGAGAGGTACTCCTCGCCTCGCTTCTGCGCCGCCAGCTTGACGAGATAGCTCGCGAGGACCGGGTCGGTATTGCGGTAGCGTCCCACCTTGCCGGGCGGCCATTCCTGCGGCCGTGTCGCCGCATAGTTGAAAGTGTCGATGCGCCCGGTGTACATGTAGGTATGGTCCGGGTACGGGCCCTGCGGGTCGTAGTCGGGGTCGTCGGGCGACGTGATGCGAAGACCGCTGGACATGTTCAGGATGTGCGAGATGCGGATCTGCCGCCGGGGGTCGCCGACGCCTTGCCACTCGGGGATCGGCGCGGGCTCGTCCAGGCGGTAGTCGCCTTGCTGGATGAGCACCCCCATCAGCGTTGCGATCACGCTCTTGCCCATGGACCAGGACTCCAGCGGGGTCGAGGCGTTGATGCCATCCATGTAGCGTTCGCCCAGCAGGCGGCCCTTGTATGTCACCACGAAGGCCGACGTGTACGCCGACGGCGACTCGAACGCCGCGTCGACGGCCATCTGCAGGCGAACCATGTCCACCCCCTGCGGCGGCGGTCCCGAAGGCAGCCGATCTCCCATGGGCCAAGGCGTCGACGCGGCGTCGGGCAGATTGGGCACGACCGTCACGGGGGTGAAGAGCACGTCGTCCCTCCCTCGCGGGAGGGTCACGCAACCCTGCGATCCCAGATGCCTCGCAACCAGAGTCGGCCCGCGCGGGATCGTGATGCGCACTTCCTTCCTGCCCCGATCCACCACCGGGGTTTCCACCCGCTGCCGCTGGTCGTAGGGTCCGACGAAGTACCCCAGGGTTTCCGCCGCCACCGCCGGGTCCACTCCGGTGATGAACACCGCGGAACACATCGTCTTGGCGTAGCCCGAGGTGTGGTGTTCCAGGACGTTGCCCGGAGGCGGGACGTAGGGGGTGTCCAGTTCCAGTGCATTGGCGCGCGCGATGAGGGCTTCGCGCGCCGGCAGGTCGGGCAGCGGCGCAGTGCCACCCCCACCGCCGCCGCAACCGGCGAAAAGCGCCAGGACGACAGCCCCGGCAGGGATTTCGATCAAGCGGCGCACAGGAGCTCCCGACACACAGGTGGAAGCCATTCTCCGCGAGAGGTCCCGCGCGCGCAACTCGCCGCTTCTACTGCAGCTGCTTCTCCAGCTGGTCCAGCACCTCGTAGCAGGCCAGCACCTTGCCCACCGACGAATTCGGCTCGCGGCCTTCGCGGATGGCGGAGATGAACTCGCGGTCCTGCAGCTCGATGCCGTTCATGGACACGTCCACCTTGCTCACGTCGATCTTCTCTTCCTTGCCGTTGAACAGGTCGTCGTAGCGCGCGATGTAGGTCGCGGTGTCGCCGATGTAGCGGAAGAAGGTGCCCAGCGGCCCGTCATTGTTGAACGAGAGCGACAGCGTGCAGATGGCGCCGTTGGCGGCCTTCAGCTGGATGCTCATGTCCATGGCGATGCCCAGGTTCGGATGGATCGGCCCCTGCACCGCGTTGGCCTTCACGATCGGGCTACCGCACTGGTACGCGAACAGGTCCACGGTGTGCGCGGCGTGGTGCCACAGCAGGTGGTCCGTCCAGCTGCGCGGCTGCCCCAGCGCGTTCATGTTGGTGCGGCGGAAGAAGTAGGTCTGCACGTCCATCTGCTGGATGCTGAACTCGCCGGCCTGGACCTTCCTGTGCACGTACTGGTGGCTGGGGTTGAAGCGGCGGGTGTGGCCGCACATCGCCACCAGGCCGGTCTTCTTCTGCATCTCGACGACGGCCCGGCCCTCTTCCAGCGAGTCGCACAGCGGGATCTCGACCTGCACGTGCTTGCCGGCCCTCATCGCCGCGATGGATTGCTGCGCGTGCATCTGCGTCGGCGTGCACAGGATCACGGCGTCCACGTCGGGGCGCGCGAGCGCCTCGTCGAGGCTGGTCGTCACGTGCTTGGCGCCGTACTTCTGCGCAACCTCCTGCGCCTTGCCCAGCTCGCGGCCGATGATGGACGTGACCTCCACGCCCTCGATGTTCTTCAGGCCGTCCAGGTGCTTGATGCCGAAGGCGCCGGGGCCGGCGAGTGCGATGCGTACGGTCTTGCTCATTGATGATTCTCCAGGATCATGTGGCCCACCGCCGTGTTGGACGCAGGCACGTGATAGAAGCGATGCTTCAGGGTGGGCTTCGGGCCGCCCGCGACGTCCGCCATTGCGCCGCGCGCGATCAGCCACATCACCAGCTCGATGCCCTCGCTGCCCGCCTCCCTGACGTACTCGATGTGGTTCACGTTCGCGAGTCCCTCGGGATCGGCGATCAGGCGGTCGAGGAACTTGTTGTCCCACTCCTTGTTGATCAGGCCGGCGCGCGGCCCCTGCAGCTGGTGGCTCATGCCGCCCGTTCCCCAGATCTGCACGTTGAGGTCTTCGTCGAAGCTCTCCACCGCCTTGCGGATCGCCTGTCCCAGCTTGAAGCAGCGCATGCCGCTCGGGATGGGGTACTGCACCACGTTCACGGCGAAGGGAATGACCTTGAAAGGCCACTGCTTCGTGTCGCCGCACAGCAGCGACAGCGGCACGGTGAGGCCGTGGTCCACGTCCATCTTGTTGACGATGGTGAGGTCGAAGTCCTGCTGGATGACCGAATGCGCGATGTGCGCCGCCAGGTCGGGCGCGCCCTCCACCTTGGGCACGGGGCGCGGGCCCCAGCCCTCGTCGGCCACGTT
>JAJNBO010000141.1 GCA_021156245.1 Ramlibacter sp.
CACGCCGCCGCGCTGCAGGCGCTCCATCCAGGCGTCGGAGACGCTCCTGCCCGTGACGGCCTCCCAAAGATAATACATCAGGTGCCCCCCGTCCAAGACGGGCAATGGCAGCAGGTTCAGCACCCCGAGGCTCACGCTGATGAGGGCGAGGAACAGCAGGTACTGGGTGATCCCCATGCTCGCGGACTTGCCGGCATAGTCGGCGATCGTGAGGGGGCCGCTCAGGTTCTTCACCGAGGCCTGCCCGATGACCATGCGTCCCATCATCCGCAGCGTGAGCGCGGAGACGTCCCAGGTGCGCACCACCCCGTGCCAGAGGCCTTCGATCGGGCCGTCGCGCACCGTCACCATGGCCGGCGGGGCGCCCACGTAGGCGGCGATGCGGCCCGAGGGAGGCACGCCCTTCTCGCTCACCACTTCCGGCGTCACCGCCACTTGCAGCTTTTGCCCTTGCCGGTCGATGTCCCAGGCGCTCGTGACCGCCTTGCCGCCTTGCACCTGCGCCCGGATCAGGTCACGCAGCTGCTGCGCGTCGCCCACGGGCTTGCCGGCCACCTGAAGCACCGTGTCGCCCTTGCGCAGGCCGGCCCTCTCGGCGGCGCCGCCGGCCATCACCTCGCCCAGCACCGGCGGGCTCCAGGGCGCGACGATGCCGACCTTGCGCAGCAGCTGCGCGTCGGCTTCGCGCGCATCCACCTGGGACAGCGGCAGCAGCACCTCGCGGCGGCGCCCGGCGCCCTCTTCCGCGAGCACCAGGCGGACGTCCTGCCCGTCGAGCGCGCCGCGCGTGAGCATCCAGCGCAGGTCCTCGAACGAGCGGATCGGGCCCAGCTCGTCTCCCTGGAGGGCCGCGCTCTCCACCCGTTCACCGCCGCGCAGGCCGGCGGTGGCGGCGATCGAGTCCGCCACCGGGCTGCCCAGCACGGGCTGCGGTTCCTGCACGCCCATCCAGCTGACGGCCGCGTAGAGGGCGATGGCCAGCAGCAGGTTGGCCGCCGGGCCGGCCGCCACGATCGCGGCGCGCGCCTTGAGGGGTTGGGTGTTGAAGGCGCGGTGACGATCCTCCGGCGGGACCGGGCCCTCGCGCTCGTCGAGCATCTTCACGTAGCCGCCGAGCGGGAACGCCCCGATGACGAACTCGGTGTCCTGCCCGGGGCGGGGCTTGCGCGGCTTCCAGCTGAAGAGCGTCTTGCCGAAGCCGACCGAGAAGCGCAGCACCTTGACGTTGCAGGCGACCGCGACCCGGTAGTGGCCGTATTCATGGACCGCGATGAGCAGCCCCAGGGCGACGATGAAGGCGACGATGGTCAACATGCTCTGGTGCTCCCGGCTTTTTCAGGTGGCCAGCCGGCGGATCGCCTGGCCGGCGACGCGGCGCGCATCGGCGTCCAGCGCCAGCAGGTCCTGCAGCCCCGATGGCTTGGAGGGCGCCAGCCCAGCCAAAGTTGCAAGGTTTACCGAATGGATCTGGTCGAAGCGGATGCGGCGCTCCAGGAACGCCGCCACCGCCAGCTCGTTGGCAGCGTTCAACACGGCCGTCGTGCCGGGCGCCGCGCGCAGGCTGTCCCAGGCCAGTTGCAGGCCCGGGAACCGTTCGCGGTGGCCGCGGCTGTCCAGCGACTCGAAGCTCATGTCCGCCAGCGCGCTGAAGTCGAGCGCCTGCGCCCCCGACGCCACCCGGTCCGGCCAGGCGAGCCCGTAGGCGATGGGCACGCGCATGTCGGGCGTGCCCAGCTGCGCCACGACCGAGGTGTCGCGGTACTGCACCATGGAGTGGATGACGCTTTGCGGATGGATCACGACTTCCAGGCGCTCCGGCGCCAGGCCGAACAGGTAGCGCGCCTCGATCACTTCGAGCGCCTTGTTCATCATCGTCGCGGAGTCCACCGAGATCTTGCGGCCCATCACCCAGTTCGGGTGGGCGCAGGCCTCCTCCGGCGTCACGTTGCGCAGGCTGGCCGCGTCCCGCGTGCGGAAAGGGCCGCCGGACGCGGTGAGGATGATCTTCTCGACCCGCGCGTTCCACGTGGCCGGGTCCTCCGGCAGCGACTGGAAGATCGCGGAATGCTCGCTGTCGATCGGCAGCAGCGTCGCCCCACCCTGCTTCACGGCCTGCAGGAACAGCTCGCCGCCGACGACCAGCGCCTCCTTGTTGGCCAGGAGCAGCTTCTTGCCGGCGCGCGCGGCGGCCATGCAGGACGACAGCCCCGCGGCGCCGACGATGGACGCCATGACCGCATCCACGGATTCGTGGGAGGCAATGGTGTCGAGCGCGGCCGCGCCCCACAGCACCCGCGTGGGCAGCCCGCTGGACTCGATGCGCACGGCAAGCTCGCGGCCCGCGGCTTCCTGCGCCATCACGGCGAAGGCAGGTCGGAACTGCAGGCATTGCTGCAGCATCGGGTCGACCTGCGACGACGCGCTGAGGGCGAACACCTCGAAGCGGTCCGGGTGCCGGCCGATCACGTCCAGCGTGTTGGCCCCCACCGAGCCGGTGGAGCCGAGGACGGCAATGCGCGTTTTCATCGTTGCGCCAGCGAGGCGAGCATCATGGCCAGGGGCAGCGTCGGCAGCAAGGCGTCGACGCGATCGAGCACGCCGCCATGGCCCGGCAGCAGCTGGCTGGAATCCTTGAAGCCGGCGCTGCGCTTGACCAGCGATTCGGCCAGGTCGCCGACGACGCTCATCGCCGCCATGAACACGGCCCCCAGCACCACGGCCCACCAGCCGACCTGTGCGAGGCGCGAATACAGGCTGGGCGCCTGCGCCTGCAGCGACTGGTCGGCCATCACCCAGGCGATGGCCAGCACCACGACGCCGGCCATGCCGCCCCAGACGCCTTCCCAGCTTTTCTTGGGGCTGATCACGGGCGCGAGCCGGCCCTTGGTGAACTTGCCGCCGAACGCCCGGCCGGCGAAGTAGGCGAAGATGTCCGCCACCCACACCAGCACGAGCACGGACAGCAGGAAGTTGACGCCGAGCACGCGCGCCTGCGCCATGGCCAGCCAGGCCAGCGCGAGGGCCACCACGCCGCCGACGATGCGCACCACCTGCGGCACCCGGGGCCAGCCGTCGACGCCGCCGCGCACCAGGGCCGCACCGGCCACGACCCAGAGCACGCCGACCACCGTCCAGAGCACTGCCGACGGCCGCTCGGGCGCGCCCGTCGCCCAGGCCGCAAGGCACAGGCCCAGCGTGACCGCGCCCACCACGAGGCTGGCCGACTGTCCCAGCCCGGAAAGGCGCCCCCATTCCCAGCCACCCGCGGCGATGAGGACGAGCGTGATCACCAGGAAGGGCTCCGGCGTCTTCCAGAACAGGGCCGGCAGCAGGATGGCCAGCAGGACGATGGCCGTGATGACGCGCTGCTTGAGCATCGGGGCGCCTCTAGGCGGCCTTGCGGCCGGCGGGCGGATCGAGCTGCCCGGACGTGCGGCCGAAGCGGCGCTCGCGCCGGCCGTAGGCGGCAATGGCTTCGTCGAGGGCAGCCGCGTCGAAGTCGGGCCAGAGCGTGTCGCTGAAGTACAGCTCGCTGTAGGCGGCCTGCCAGAGCAGGAAGTTGCTGATGCGCATCTCCCCGCCCGTGCGGATCAGCAGGTCCGGGTCCGGCACGTAGGCGAGCGCCATCGCGCGGTCCAGGCTCTGCTCCGTGATCGCTTCGCCGCGGGCGGCGAGCGCGGCCGCCGCGTGGGCGATGTCCCAGCGGCCGCCGTAGTTGAAGCAGATGTTGAACTGCAGTCGCGTGTTGGCGGCCGTGAGCTGCTCGGCCTGCGCCAGGCCGGCGCGAACCTTCTCGGACAGGGCGGCGCGGTCACCGACGAAGCGGATGCGCACGCCCTCGGCCTGCAGCTGCGGGACCTCGCGGCCCAGGGCCATCGCCAGCAGCTCCATCAGGCCCGAGACCTCCTCGGGGGGCCGGTTCCAGTTCTCGGAGGAGAAGGCGAAGACGGTGAGCACCTTCACGCCGATGTCGCCGCAGTGGCGCACGCAGGCGCGCAGCGCGTCGACGCCCTTCTTGTGGCCCGCCACGCGCGGCAGGAAGCGCTTGGTGGCCCAGCGGCCGTTGCCATCCATCACGATGGCGACGTGGTGCGGAACGGCGCGGGGCGTGCTCATCGGGTCATGGAGGTCAGACCTCCATGATCTCCTTTTCCTTGGCGGCCACGAGCGCATCGATCTCGGCGATGTGCTTGTCGGTCACCTTCTGCACGTCGGCCTCGGCGCGCTTCAGGTCGTCCTCGGTCGCCGTCTTCTCCTTGACCAGCTTCTTCACGTGCTCGTTGGCGTCGCGGCGCAGGTTGCGGATGGCGATCTTGGCGTTCTCGCCCTCGTGGCGCACCAGCTTCGTCATGTCCTTGCGGCGCTCCTCGGACATCGGGGGCATCGGCACGCGCAGCAGGTCGCCCATGGACGCGGGGTTCAGGCCCAGGTCGCTTTCGCGGATGGCCTTCTCGATCTTGGCGCCCATGCCCTTTTCGAACGGCTGCACGCTGATCGTGCGGGCGTCCAGCAGGTTCACGCTGGCCACCTGGCTGATCGGCATCATGGTGCCGTAGTACTCGACCTGCACCGTGTCCAGGATCGCGGGGTTCGCGCGGCCGGTGCGGATCTTGGTGAGGGTGTTCTTGAACGCGGCGATGGACTGGTCCATCTTGCTCTGCGTCGTCTGCTTGATTTCGGCAATGGTTGCCATGCTCTGCTCCTCTTGTGGGTCGCTCAGGCGTAAACCAGCGTGCCCTCGTCTTCGCCCAGCACCACGCGCTTGAGGGCGCCGTGCTTGAAGATGGAGAACACCTTGATCGGCAGCTTCTGGTCGCGGCACAGCGCGAAGGCCGTGGCGTCCATGATGCCGAGGTTCTGCGCCATCGCCTGGTCGAAGCTGATGCGCGTGTAGCGTTCGGCGTCCGGGAACTTGGCCGGGTCGGCGGAATAGACGCCGTCGACCTTGGTCGCCTTGAGCACCAGTTCGGCGCCGATCTCGGCGCCGCGCAGCGCCGCCGCCGTGTCGGTGGTGAAGAAAGGGTTGCCGGTGCCGGCCGCGAAGATCACGACCTTGCCTTCTTCCAGGTACTGCAGCGCCTTGGGCCGCACGTAGGGCTCGACGACCTGCTCGATGCCGATGGCCGACATCACGCGCGGCACCAGCCCCTGCTTCTGCATCGCGTCGGACAGCGCCAGCGCGTTCATCACGGTGGCCAGCATGCCCATGTAGTCGGCGGTGGCGCGGTCCATGCCCACCGACCCGCCGGCCACGCCGCGGAAGATGTTGCCGCCGCCGATGACCACCGCCACCTGCACCCCCAGGTTCACCACTTCGGCGACCTCCTCCACCATCCGCACGATGGTCGCGCGGTTGATGCCGAAGGCGTCGTCGCCCATCAGGGCCTCGCCCGACAGCTTGAGCAGGATGCGCTTGTGGGCTGGCTGGGCGGGCATGACGGACGTTCTCCTGATGGCGTTGGGTTCGAGTGTACTGAAGCAGCCTCCCGGCGGGAGCGTCAAACGGGCTAGGCCGCCTGCTTGGCGGCGGCGACCTGGGCGGCCACTTCCGCCGCGAAGTCGTCGGCCTTCTTCTCGATGCCCTCGCCGACCACGAACAGGGTGAAGCCCTTGACGGTGGTGTTGGCGGCCTTGAGCATCTGCTCCACGGTCTGCTTGTCGTTCTTCACGAAGGCCTGGTTCAGCAGGGAGACCTCCTTGAGGAACTTCTGCACGCCGCCTTCGATGCGCTTGGCGACGATCTCGGCGGACTGCGCCGGCTTGCCCGCGGCTTGCGCGACCTTGCGGTCTTCTTCGGCCTTGCCGGTGGCGACCGCGCGCTCCTTCTCGATCAGCTCGGCTGGCACGTCGGCGCTGGACAGCGCGACGGGCTTCATCGCGGCGACGTGCATCGCCACGTCCTTGGCGGCGGCTTCGTCACCATCGAATTCCACGACCACGCCGATGCGGGTGCCGTGCAGGTAGCTCACCAGCTTGTTCGTGCCGGAGAAGGTCTTCAGGCGGCGGAAGCTCATGTTCTCGCCGATCTTGCCGACCAGGCCCTTGCGCACGTCTTCCAGGGTGGGCCCGAAGCCGTCCTGGCTGTACGGCAGCGCGCCGAGGGCGGCGACGTCGGCCGGCTTGTTCTTCGCGGCCAGTTCGGCGGCAGCCATGGCCATCGCCAGGAAGCTGTCGTTCTTGGTGACGAAGTCGGTTTCGCAGTTCACTTCCAGCAGCGCGCCGGTGGTGCCCTGGATGGACGCGGCGACCACGCCCTCGGCGGTGATGCGGGAGCCGGCCTTCGCTGCCTTGTTGCCCAGCTTGACGCGCAGCAGCTCCTCGGCCTTGTCCATGTCGCCATTGGCTTCGGTCAGGGCCTTCTTGCATTCCATCATGGGGGCATCGGTCTTCGCGCGGAGTTCGCCGACCATGCTCGCGGTGATTGCAGCCATTGCTATCCTCGTATCTCTGTTCAGTTGAATCTGGGTGTGCAAAGGGGGCTCGAGAGCCCCCTTCGTCGCGGCTGGAGGCCGGGCTTACGCGGAGGCGCCTTCCTGCACTTCCACGAATTCGTCGCTGCCTTCGGCCACGGCGCGCTGCACGTCACCGGCAGGGTTGCTCTTGCCTTCGAGGATGGCGTCGGCCATCGCGCGGACGTACAGGGTGACGGCCTTGGACGAGTCGTCGTTGCCGGGGATCACGTAGTCGATGCCCTCGGGGGAGTGGTTGGAGTCCACCACGCCGATGATCGGGATGCCCAGCTTCTGCGCTTCGGCG
>JAJNBO010000142.1 GCA_021156245.1 Ramlibacter sp.
CGCCACCCAGCTTGACGATGTGCTGCGCGGAGTCCATCGCCTTGTAGAAGGTCGGGAAGTTCACCACGCCCAGCACCTTGGCCCGCGGCAGCTCGGACAGCCGCAGCGTCAGGCTGCGGGTGAGCGCCAGCGTGCCTTCGCTGCCGACCAGCAGGTGCGCCAGGTTGACGCTGCCGTCGGCGGTGTACGGCTTCTCGTTCTGGTTGTGGAAGACGTCCAGGTTGTAGCCGGCGACGCGGCGCAGCACCTTGGGCCAGCGCGCCTCGATCTCGGGCGCCAGTGCCAGCGCCAGGTCGCGCACGCGTTCGCCCATGGCGCGCGCCGCGCCGCTGCTGGCGTCGAAGCGGCCGAAGGTGTGCAGCGCGCCGTCGGAGGTCCACGCCTGCGCGCCCAGCACGTTGTGCACCATGTTGCCGTAGGCGATGCTGCGGCTGCCGCAGGAGTTGTTGCCCGCCATGCCGCCGAGGGTGGCTTGCGCCGCCGTGGACACGTCCACGGGATACCAGAGCCCCAGCTTCTTCAACTGCGCGTTCAGGTGGTCCAGCACGATGCCCGGCTCCACGGTGGCCGTGCGCGCGTTCGCGTCGACCTCGAGCACGTTGCGCACGTGCTTGGAGAAGTCGATCACCAGTCCCGCCCCGACCGTCTGGCCGCACTGGCTCGTGCCGCCGCCGCGCGGCACCACCGGCACCTTCAGGTCGCGGCAGATGTCCAGGGCGAGCCGTGCATCTTCCGCCGTGCTCGGCACGAACACGCCGACCGGCGTGACCTGGTAGATCGAGGCGTCGGTGGCATAGCGGCCGCGGTCGGCAGGGGAGAACAGGACCTCGCCGGCAGTCTCCTGAGCGAGGCGCTGCGCCAGGCGGCCGGCCACCTCGTTGCTCGCGCGCGAAACGGTGTCGTACGCAGCGCCGGCCGCTTCCCTGGCGACTTCCAGCGGAAGGGGCGCGTTCATGCGGCACCCCGCTGCGCCTGCGCTTCGCGCAACTGCTCCAGCACCACGTCGCGCTTGTTGCGCAGGTGGACGAGCAGCACGTCGCGCATGCCCGCGGCGTCGCGCGCCGCCAGCGCCTCGATCATCCGCTCGTGTTCCTTCAGGGCGCGTTTCCACTTCTCGCCGTCCTGGTTGGACCGGAAGCGCAGCGCCTGCAGGCGGGCATTGACCTGGTTGTAGACAGTGCCCAGCACCGGATTCTTGGCGGCGGCGCTGATGGCGTTGTGGATGCGCGCGTTCAAGGTGTAGTACCCCGACAGGTCGCGCCGCGTGTAGGCCGCCATCATTTCGAACTGCATGGCCTGGATCTCGGCCAGCTCGGTGTCGGTGATCCGTTGCGCGGCCAGCTCGCCCGAGAGGCTTTCCAGCCCGGCCATGACTTCGAAAGTATTCAGGACGTCGGCCTCGGTCAGGGAAAGCGCTATCGCTCCGCGATTGGGCAGGAGTTCCACTAGGCCTTCCGCGGCGAGCATCCTCGCTCGTTCAGCTTGGCGCCCGGGGCGATGCGGCCTTCCACCAGCATCTGGCGCAGGCGATGCGCCACCTGCTCGTGCAGGGTGGCGCGGGGGATGGAGATCACTTCCGCGGTCATGGGGCACATTTTGTATGCAAATTTCGAGGGAGGCAAGCCGGCGCTAGGGAGAAGAAGGGTTGACAAGAGGATTTTGTATGCAAAAAATGCCCCACCTCGCCTTTTCACCGGACAGACCATGCTGACGCTCGATTTCCATCCCACCGGCCGCCACTTCCTGCAGATCCCGGGGCCCTCGCCCGTGCCGGACCGCATCCTGCGGGCCATGAGCTTTCCCACCATCGACCACCGCGGCCCGGAGTTCGGCGTGCTGGGACTGCGCGTGCTCAAGGGCATCCAGCAGATCTTCCAGACCAAGCATCCCGTGGTGATCTACCCGGCCTCGGGGACCGGCGCCTGGGAAGCGGCGTTGTCCAACACGCTGAGCCCCGGCGACCATGTGCTGATGTACGAGACGGGCCACTTTGCCGCGCTGTGGAACAAGCTCGCGACGCGCCTGGGCATCCAGACCGAAGTGCTCGGCCTCCCCGGCATCGAAGGCTGGCGCAAGGGCGTGCAGGCGCACCTGATCGAAGAGCGCCTGAAAAGCGACAAGGAACACGCCATCAAGGCCGTGTGCGTGGTCCACAACGAGACCTCCACCGGCGCCACCAGCAACATCCTCGCGGTGCGGCGCGCCATCGATGCCGCGAAGCATCCGGCGCTGTTGATCGTCGACTCCATTTCCGGACTGGCGTCCGCCGAATACAGGCACGACGAGTGGGGCGTGGACGTCACCGTGAGCGGCTCGCAGAAGGGCCTGATGCTGCCGCCGGGCATCAGCTTCAACGCGGTGTCGCCCAAGGCGATCGAGGCGAGCAAGTCCGCGAAGCTGCCCAAGTCCTTCTGGGCCTGGGACGAGATCATCGAGATGAACAAGACGGGCTATTGGCCCTACACGCCGAACACCAACCTGCTGTACGGGCTGGCCGAAGCCTGCGACATGCTGCTGGACCCGCACTTTGGCGGACTCGAAGGCACGTTCGCGCGGCACCGTCGGTGGGGCGAGGGCGTGCGCAGCGCGGTCAAGGCCTGGGGCCTGGAGATCCAGTGCACCGAAACCGCCAGCCAGTCGCCCGTGCTCACCGGCGTGATCATGCCGGAGGGCGTGGATGCCGACGCGGTGCGCAAGCTGATCTACGAACGCTTCGACCTCTCGCTGGGCACCGGCCTGGGCAAGGTGAAGGGGCGCATGTTCCGCATCGGCCACCTGGGGGACTGCAACGACCTCACCCTGATGGCAGCCTTGTCCGGTTGCGAGATGGGCCTCAAGCTGTCCGGCGTCAAGCTGGCCGGCTCCGGCGTCGCCGCCGCCATGGATTACTTCGCCGGCCACCCGGCGCCCGTCGCCCTGCAGAAGGCGGCCTGAACAACGATTCCCGCTTCGCTTTTCCACCCCCATCAGGAGAGAGACAACATGCAACGCAGAACCTTCGTGACCGGTGTGGCGGCTTCCGTCGCCTTCCCCCTGGCCTCCGCGCAGAACCTGCCCACCGGGCCGGTGCGCATCATCGTGGGCTTCGCGCCCGGCGGCGGCACCGACATCCTGGCGCGGGTCATCGGCCAGAAGCTCGGCGACATGTGGAAGACGCAGGTGATCGTGGAGAACAAGGCGGGCGCGTCCGGCACCATCGCCTCGGACTACGTGGCGAAGCAGGCCGGTGACGGAACGGTGCTGCACATGGCCCACATCAACAGCCATGCGCTGATGCCCAACCTGCAGAAGCTGGGCTACGACGCCGAGAAGGACTTCCAGCCGATCGCGCTGGTGGGCGTCACGCCCAACCTGCTGATCTGCGGCGGCATGCAGCCGGCCAAGACCGTGAAGGACCTCGTGGCGCTGTGCAAGGCCAACCCCGGCAAGATCAGCTTCGGTTCCGCCGGCCCGGGCTCCGCCCAGCACCTGGCGCTGGAGATGTTCATGCTGCAGGCCGGCGTGAAGGCGATCCACGTGCCGTACAAGGGCTCCGGCCCGATGCTGACCGACCTGATCGGCGGCCAGGTGCAGTACAGCTTCGACACGATGACGGCCGCGACGCCGCACGTGAAGAACGGCAAGGCCATCGCCATCGCGCAGACGCGCCAGAAGCGTGCGACGGGGCACCCGAACGTGCCGACGATGAACGAGTCCGGCTTCCCCGGCTTCGAGGCGACCACGTGGTACGGCCTCGTGGGCCCGGGCAAGATGTCTCCCGCGATGGCCAAGCGCATGAACGAAGACGTGAACAAGGCGCTCGCCATGCCCGACGTCATGGAGAAGCTGGAAGCGTCCGGCGCCGAGGACGGCGGCGGCTCCGTGGACAAGTTCAAGGAGTTCATGGTCGTCGAGCAGACCAAGTGGGCCAAGGTCATTCGCGAAGCGAACGTCAAAGTGGATGCCTGATTGACCTACCCCCGAAGCGGCCAATGCCGCTTCCCCCTCGAGGGGGCGCCACCAGCGGCCCGGCAAAGCCGGTTCCGCGGTGGCCGCTTGGGAAAACCCGCAGGAATTGAAGTATGAATTCGCCTCGGCCCTTGCCGCTGGCCGGCGTCCGTGTCCTCGATATCTCCCAGGTGATGGCGGGCCCCTATGCCTGCATGCTGCTGGGCGACCTGGGCGCGGACGTGATCAAGATCGAGCCGCCGGGCACGGGTGACCAGACCCGCGGCTCGATGGGTTTCAAGATGAAGGGAGCGGACTCGCTCGGCTTCATCAACATGAACCGCAACAAGCGCAGCGTCACGCTGGACCTCAAGTCGCCCGCCGGCAAGGAGGTGCTCCTGCAGCTGGCCAGGGACGCGGACATCCTGATCGAGAACTACCGGCCCGGCGCGCTCAGGCGGCTGGGACTCGGCTATGAAGTGCTCAGGGACGTGAACCCGCGCCTCGTGTACACGAGCATCTCGGGGTTCGGCCAGACCGGCCCGTGGGCGGACCGCCCCGGTTTCGACCTGATGGCGCAGGCGATGTCCGGCGTCATGAGCGTGACGGGCTATCCCGACAGCCCGCCGGTGAAGGCGGGCGTGCCGGTGGCCGACATCGGCTGCGCGCTGTTCGCGATCTACGCCACGCTCTCCGCCTACATCGGCGCGAAGAACACGGGGCAGGGCCAGCACGTCGACGCGGCGCTGTTCGACGCGGCCATGGCCTTCGGTGTCTGGGACATCTGCGACTGGTGGGGCACGGGCAAGCCGCCGCAGCCCCTGGGCACGTCCAACAAGATGACCGCGCCCTACCAGGCGATGGCCAGCTCGGACGGCTGGTTCGTCATGGGCGCGAACAACCAGAAGCTGTGGGTTCAGCTGTGCACCCTGATGCAGCGGGAGGACCTGCTGCAGGACCCGCGCTTCTCCACCATCGCACTGCGCCTGGCCAACCGGCCCGCATTGCAGGACGAACTGGAGAAGACCTTCAAGCAGCACACGAAGGAACACTGGGTCGGGATGCTGCTGGAGAACGGCATCCCGGCGGGCCCCATCCTGAGCTACCCCGAAGCCTTTGGCAGCGATCACGCGAAAGCGCGCAACATGCGCATGGAGATCGACCATCCGGTGGAAGGCAAGGTGCCGAACATCGGTTTCGCCGTGAAGCTGTCCGGCACGCCGCAGCAGGTGCGCCGCCACCCGCCGCTGCTGGGCGAGCACAACGCCGAAGTGCTGGGGGAGATCGGCCTGGACGGGCCGGGCATCGAGCGGCTGCGTGCGCAAGGAGCTTTCGGGTCATGAGCGGCGAAGGCAGCGTCCACCTGTCCATCGACGCCGGGATCGCGTCCGTCACCTTCGACCGCCCCGGGGCGCGCAACGCGATGACGTGGGCGATGTACGAGCAGCTCCGCGCGATCTGCGAACAGCTGCGCAGCGATGCATCGGTGCGCGTCGTGCGCTTCCAGGGCGCCGGCGGCGAGGCCTTCGTCGCGGGCACGGACATCGCGCAGTTCCAGTCGTTCACCACCGGCGAACACGGCGTGCAGTACGAGCGGCAGATCGACGCCACCATCGCGCTCGTCGCGTCGCTGCCGATGCCCACCGTTGCAGTGGTGCAGGGCTGGTGCATCGGTGGCGGGCTCGCGATCGCGAGCGCGTGCGACTTCCGCATCGCAACGCCGGGCGCGAAGTTCGGCGTGCCGATCGCCCGCACGCTCGGCAATTGCCTGTCCATCGCGAACGTGGCGGGCCTCGTGGCGGCCCTCGGCCGTCCCCGCGTGCAGCGCCTGCTGTTGCTGGCGGACCTCGTCGGCGCGGACGAGGCGGCCGCGTGCGGTTACGTGGTCGAGATCGCCACGCCGGACGCGATCGAAGCGGCGGCCCAGAAGCTGTGCTCACGGCTGGCCAGCCTTGCGCCGGTGACCCAGCAGGTCAGCAAGGAAGCGCTGGATCGCTTGCTGAGGAACGGCTTGCCCGAAGCCGAGGACCTGATCCGCCGCACCTACGGCAGCGAAGACTTCCGTGAAGGCGTCCGCGCTTTCATCGCCAAGCGCTCCCCGGCGTGGAGCGGCCGGTAGGCCGGGTTCGCGGCAGCGAACCCCGGCAAAACACCCGCCACCGTCCTACGCCGCGCTGTGCGGGCGCTGCCTATGCTGAAACCCAGCGAGGTATTCCATGGCCGACAAGCAACCCCCTCCGAGTCCCGTGTCCAAGCCGGGCGATCCCCTGGACCTCGGCACGTCCGTCGCCGGCGAGGAAGACCCGGGCGCGTCCTTCGACGCGCCGCGCGGCACCGAGGGACGCAGCGACCAGCCGGCCGGTGAAGCCGGCGCGCAGCCGCGCGGAACGATGCCTGCCATGGCGCCGGGCGACGAGGCGCCGGCCGGCACGCCCAGCACCGGGGAGAACGTCTGCCCGCAGTGCGGCGGCACCGGCCGCCAGGGTGCATCCTCCTGTCCCAACTGCCAGGGCACCGGCAAGGTGATCGTCGGGATCGGCGGCGCCTGACGCGGGAAGGGCGTGCAGGCGCGCGGATCAGTGGAAGCCGAGCAGCTTGCGGGCGCGCTGCCTGACCTGGTCCCTGCGCTCGCGCGGAATGCCGAAATAATTCGTCGTCGCGCGCGGGTACTGGTGGGCATCCAGGAACATCTCCAGCGACATCCCGGGCGCGGTGTGCGCGACGCGCATCGGAAGCACCACCTCGTAGTCGTGGTCGTCGAACCATTGCCACAGGGCCGCGGCAGGATAGCCCGCCATCTCGATCGGCCCGCTTTCGAACATGATCAGGGGACGGGAGGCCGCGACGAGCGCCTCGGCGCCGCGCAGCACGCCCAGCTCGGCGCCCTCGACATCGATCTTCATCACGTCGACGCCCTCGTGGGGAAGGATGGCGTCCGGCGTGGTCACCTTCACGCGGATGACCCGCCATTCGCTGGTTTGCGAGCGCACGTCGGGGTTGAGCGAAGAGTACCCGGGCCGCGCGAGGTCGATGGTGAAATCGACTTCCGAATCGTGGTCGCTGACGGCGGTGGCGATGATCTCCGCCTTGGCGAATCGCTTGCGCAAGGCCTCGGCCTTCTCGGGAATCGCCTCGATGGCGATCAGGCGCGACGGCTTGCTGTGCGCGAGCGCGCCGCCGATCACGGACCCGATGTGCGCCCCGATGTCGACGAAGATGCGCCCGTCCTCGCAGAGGCGCTCGAGCAGGGTCCTGGCGAGCATGTCGTTGGCGATCGTGCCGACATTCTCGAGGTCGCCGATCGCTGCCTTGTGCAGGTGGATGGAGTCGCGGACTCCCATGCCGACCTGGCCGAGTTTCGTGTTGACCAGAAAAGCCTTGAGCATCGGAACCTCCATCAGGAAGGCAGAGCCTCGTTGGTACAACTTTTCCATCGCTATTGCAAGTCGTCAGCGCGGCCGTTGTCGTCTCGAAACTCAGCCTTGGCAGGGGCGTGGCGGTGAGCAAGGGACCGCCCGGCCCGGGCGCTTTCGCCGTTGGCCGCCTGCCCGCCATCCAGGCGCTGCAGACACGTCGCGGCCGCTTGTCGTTCATGCTCTCGGGCGATGGTGCGCCCGCCATCCTCCTCTTCAGTGGCGCCGGTGTCAGCCTGCAGGGCTGGGAGTCGCTCTACCCCGGCATCGAACGCCTGGGCACAGTGTTCGGATGGAACCGCTTCGGCATGCAGGGTAGCGACGCACCGGGCGAGCGGCAGACCGGCACTGGCGTGGTGGCTGCCTTGCGCGAACTGCTGGCCTACGCGGGGGTGCAGCCACCGTACGTGCTGGTGGCGCATTCGCTGGGAGGATTGTTCGCGAATCTCTTCGCGCGCCTGCATCCGGCGGATGTGGCCGGCGTGCTGTTCCTGGAAGCTACGCATCCGGACGACGGCCCTTTGTTGAAGAAGCACGAGCCGCAGCTCGGGGCTGCGCTGGGCAGGATGCTCACCTTGCCGGAGGCCTTCATCGAGGCCAACGTTCACGCGGAACTGGCGAGCGTGGAGGAGACCGCCAGGGAGATCGCGTGCGCCGGCGACTTCCCCGAGGTGCCGGTGCGCGTGGTGAC
>JAJNBO010000143.1 GCA_021156245.1 Ramlibacter sp.
CCCGGCTCCAGCTTGTCGAGCGGATAGTTGTGCGGCACGTAGGCCGTCAGCGCCACCTGGCCGAAGGTCACCTTCTTGTCGGTGCCCTTGATGCGGAACTCGCCGTTGCTGAACTCGACGTCGCCGTCGCCCGCCTCCATCAGGTGCGCAGCGATCTTCCTGGCCTTGGTCTCGATCTTGTCCAGCGCCTTCATGATGGCGGCGCCGCCGACGCTGATCGAACGCGAACCGTAAGTCCCCATGCCGAAGGGCACGCGGCCGGTATCGCCGTGCACCACGTCGACGTTCTCCACCGGGATGCCGAGCCGTGCCGCCACCACCTGCGCGAACGTCGTCTCGTGGCCTTGGCCATGGCTGTGCGAGCCGGTGAACACCGTCACGCTGCCGGTCGGGTGCACGCGCACCTCGCCGCATTCGAACAGGCCCGCGCGGGCGCCGAGCGCGCCGGCGATGTTGGACGGCGCGATGCCGCAGGCCTCGATGTAGCTGCTGTAGCCCATGCCCCGCTTGAGGCCCTTCGCCTCGCTCGCCTTGCGGCGCTGCTCGAAGCCCTTCACGTCCGCCAGCGCGTTGGCCTTGAACAGCGCACCATGGTAGTCACCGGTGTCGTACTGCAACGCCACGGGAGTCTGGTAGGGGAAGGTGTCGATGAAGTTGCGCTCGCGGATCTCGTCCTGCGGGATGCCCATCTCCCAGGCGCAGCGCGTCACCAGGCGCTCCAGCAGGTAGGTGGCTTCCGGCCTTCCGGCGCCGCGGTAGGCGTCCACCGGCGCGGTGTTGGTGAACCAGGCGTCCACCTCCACGTACACCTGCGGCGTCTTGTACTGGCCCGCCAGCAGCGTGGCGTACAGGATGGTCGGCACCGCCGTCGAGAAGGTCGACAGGTAGGCGCCGAGGTTGGCGTCGGTCTTGACCCGCAGCGCAAGGAACTTGCCCTGGCTGTCCATCGCCATCTCGGCGTGGCTCACGTGGTCGCGGCCCTGTGCGTCGCACAGGAAGCCCTCGCTGCGGTCGCAGGTCCACTTGATCGCGCAGTTCAACTGCCTGGCGGCCCAGGTGAGCGCCACGTCTTCGGCATACAGGAAGATCTTGGCGCCGAAGCCGCCGCCCACGTCAGGCGCGATCACCCGCACCTTGTGCTCAGGCAGGCCCAGCACGAACGCCGTCATCAGCAGGCGCTCCACGTGCGGGTTCTGGTTGGAGACGTAGAGGGTGTATTCGTCGCTGGCGCGGTTGAACGAGCCGATCGCCGCGCGCGGCTCCATCGGGTTGGCCACCAGCCGGTTGTTCGTCAGGTCGATCTTCGTGACGTGCGCGGCCTTGGCGAACACGGCATCCACCTGGCCCTTGTCGCCGATCGCCCACTTGTAGCAGCGGTTGTCCGGCGCCGCGTCGTGCAGCGCGGTCGCCCTGGCGGCATCCCGCACGTCCACCACGGCGGGCAGCGGGTCGTAGTCGACGTCCACCACCTCGGCGGCATTGCGTGCCTGCTCCAGCGTGTCGGCCACGACCATGGCAACGTGGTCGCCGACGTAGCGCACCTTGCCCTGGGCCAGGATCGGGTGCGGCGGCTCCTTCATCGGCGTGCCGTCCGTGCTGGTGATCAGCCAGCCGCAGGGAAGCCCCCCCATCTTGCCTTCCACGTCCTTGCCGGTGAACACGCGGGCGACGCCGGGCATGGCCTCGGCCCGCGAAGTGTCGATGCTGCGGATGGCCGCATGCGCGTGCGGGGAACGCACGAAGATGGCGTAGCGCTGGTTGGGCAGGTTGATGTCGTCGGTGTACTGGCCGGCGCCGGTCAGGAAACGGTAGTCCTCCTTGCGGCGGACGGACTCGCCGATGTGCGGCAGCTTGGCGAATTGGTCGGATGCACCCATGGCGGTTCTCCTCGTGTGCGGCTCAGGGCTTGGCGCCCATGGCGGCCTGCCCCTGCTGCACGGCCTTGACGATGTTCTGGTAGCCCGTGCAGCGGCACAGGTTGCCCTCGAGCTGCTCGCGCACCTGCGTGTCGCTGGCGTTGGGGTGGCGCTGGCACAGGTCCAGCGCGCTCATCACCATGCCGGGCGTGCAGAAGCCGCATTGCAGGCCGTGGCATTCCTTGAAGGCGGCCTGCATGGGGTGCATGGTGCCGTCGGCCTTGGCGAGGCCCTCGATCGTGGTGATCTCGGCGCCGGGATGCTGCGCCACCAGCGTGTTGCAGGACTTGATCGCGCGGCCGTTGACGAGCACGGTGCAGGCCCCGCACTGGGCAGTGTCGCAGCCCACGTGGGTCCCGGTCAGGCGGAGGTTTTCGCGAATGGCGGTGACCAGCAGCGTGTTGGGGGCGACGTCGACGCTAGCCGCCTTCCCGTTGACCTTGAGTGTTACCAGCATGTCTTGTGTCTCCTGAGTGGGGCCGGCGACCATTGTTGGATTCGGCCCTGCCCCCCTTCCTAGGCGAAACCCTAGGTCGCGGGAAGCACTGGCGCGAAATTCTCAAAATGGAACAATGGCGCACGGGCCCCTGCGTCGGCAGTGCCCGCAGACAAGGAGCGGATGATGAGCGTTCCCGGGGACAGCGCCGCGCACGGCCGGCTGCAGCGCATCGCACTCGCGCGCCAGGCTGTCCTGCAGGAAGGCCGTTCGCTGGCCGGCAGCTGGCGGGACGGCGCCTGGATCGAGCGTTCGTGGCGCCGCTGCCTGGACAACGGCCAGCGGCCGCAGGACGCGGTGAGCTTCGACGTCGTGCCGCGCCAGCAGGCCCGCCGCGTCGAGGAAGGCAATCACCTGCTCGTCAGTGCCGCACGCCCGGTGCTGGAGCAGCTCGGCCGGGCGATCGCCAGCACCCGCTACTTCGCGATCCTCACCAACCAGGACGGTGTGGTGGTGGACGCGCACGGCCCCATCGACGCCGCGGATCCGCGGGCAGCCGTGATCACGCGCATCGGCGTCGACCTGTCCGAACGCAGCGTGGGCACCACCGCCATCGGCGCCGCGCTGACGGAACTGCAACCCGTATGGCTGCATCGCGGCGAGCATTTCTTCGACAGGACCGGCTGCTACAGCTGCGCCGGCGCTCCCCTGTTCGGGCCGGATGGCAGCTGCGTGGGCATGCTGGACCTCACGGGCATCGACGTGCCCGAGCGACCGGAGCTGAAGCACCTGGTGGCGCAATCGGCGCGCAGCATCGAGAACGCGTTGACCTTGTCGCGTCCGCACCGCCTGGCGCTGCGGCTGAACTGGCCGGGTCGGCTGCTCGGCGACGACGATGACGGGCTGGTCTGCCTGGACGGCGACGGCTGGGTGGCGGGCAGCAATTCGGCGGCGCGCCAGATGCTGACCGCGCTGACATCCGGGGGAATGGCCCCGTCGCATTGCAGCGAGCTCTTCGCGCAGCCCTGGGAACAGCTGTTCGACCTGGCGCGCAACGGCGACGGCGCGCCCGTCGAACTGCCCCTGTGGTCGGGGCTGCGCCTTTCGTGCACCGCGCACGCGGCGGGCGAAGGGCGCGTGCAAGGCGGCGCCCGGCTGCCGCTGCGCGACGTGGAGATCGCGCTGATCCGCAAGGCGGTGGACGAAGCGCGGGGCAACGTGATGGAAGCGGCGCGCGCGCTGGGCATCAGCCGGGCGACGGTGTACCGGAAGCTGGGGCAGAAGGCGGGGCGCTAGCGTCATCCCCGCGCCGCGAGGATCCAGGGCTTCCTGGACCCGGGAGCGGATTCCCGCCTGCGCGGGAATGAAGGCCTTTTTTGGTGATACTCGTCATCCGATGCTCCGGTCCGTCCTCGCCCTCCTGCTCTCCCTCACCCTGTCCGCCCACGCCGGCCAGGTGCAAGTCGCCGCCGCAGCCAACCTCGCGGGCCCCCTCCAGAAGATCGCCGCGGCCTTCCAGCGGGAGACCGGGCACGTCGCCGTCGTCGCGCTGGGCTCCACCGGCAAGTTCCACGCGCAGGTGCGCAACGGCGCGCCCTTCGAGGTGCTGCTGGCCGCCGACGCCGAAACGCCCCGCCGCCTGGAAGCGGAGGGCCTCGCCCGGCCAGGGACGCGCTTCACCTATGCCATCGGCCGGCTGGTGCTGTGGAGTGCGCAGCCCGGCCTCGTCGACGCGCACGCGGACGTGTTGCGCAAGATGCCGAGCGGCATCCTCGCCATTGCCGACCCGCGCGTCGCGCCGTACGGTGCAGCGGCCGTGGAGACGCTGAAGAACCTGGGACTGCTCACGGCCTGGGAGCGCCACTTCGCGCATGCGGAGAACATCGCGCAGGCCTACCAGTTCGCCGCCAGCGGCAACGCGCAAATTGCCTTCGTGGCCTTGTCGCAGGTGACCGACGACGGAGCGCGCATCGCGCGCGGCTCGGGCTGGATCGTGCCGGCGAACCTGCATGCGCCGATCCGACAGGACGCCGTGCTGCTGAATCCGGGCATCGGCAATCCCGTCGCAGCCGCCTTCCTCGCATTCCTCCGATCGGACCCCGCACGCACGCTGCTGCGCGCGTCGGGCTACGGCGTCTAGCATGCCGTTCAGCCGCGCCGACCTGCAGGCGATCTGGCTCACGCTGCAGCTCGCGGCTTCCACCACCGTCCTCCTGCTCCTGATCGGCGCCCCCATCGCCTGGTGGCTGGCGCGCACGGCATCGCGCTGGCGCGGGCCGGTTTCCGCCGTCGTTGCGCTGCCGCTGGTGCTGCCGCCCACGGTGCTGGGCTTCTACCTGTTGGTCGCCTTGGGACCGAACGGCTGGGGCGGGCAGCTCACGCAGGCGCTCGGCATCGGCCTGCTCCCGTTCACGTTCGGCGGCCTGCTGCTCGGCTCGATCCTGTATTCGCTGCCGTTCGCGGTGCAGCCGCTGCAAACCGCCTTCGAAGCCGTGGGACGGCGGCCGCTCGAAGCGGCGGCGACCTTGCGCGCAACCCCGCTCGACACCTTCCTCCACGTCGTGCTGCCGCTGTCCCGCGGCGGCATCGTGCAGGCCGCGGTCCTGACCTTCGCGCACACGGTCGGAGAATTCGGCGTGGTGCTCATGATCGGCGGCAACATCCCGGAGCGCACGCGCGTCGTCTCGACGCAGATCTATGGCCATGTCGAGGCGCTCGAATACACGCAGGCCCACTGGCTGTCGGCGTCGATGGTGCTGTTCTCCTTCGCCGTGCTGCTGGCGCTGGCGCTCCTGAACCGCCGCAGCGCCCGGGTGCTGGGATGAGCGCGGACCGCATCGACATCCGGCTGCGGCTGCCGCGCGAAGGCTTCACCCTCGACGTGGACCTTCAGCTGCCGGCGCAAGGCCTGACGGCCGTGTTCGGCCCGTCCGGCTCCGGCAAGACCACGCTGCTTCGCTGCATGGCCGGACTGGAGCGCGCCCCTGGAGCCCGCATCGTGGTTGCCGGCACGCCCTGGGAGGACAGCGCACGCGGCGTGTTCCTGCCGCCCTGGAAGCGGCCGCTCGGCTACGTGTTCCAGGAGGCGAGCCTGTTCGATCACCTCGACGTGCAGGGCAACCTCGACTTCGCTGCCAGTCGCGCGCGGTCGCCAGCCGCCATCGACTTGCCCGCGCTCGCGCGCCTGCTGGGCATCGCCGGCCTCCTGGACCGCCGGCCGCACGAGCTCTCCGGGGGCGAGAGGCAACGCGTCGCCATCGCGCGGGCCCTCGCCACGCAGCCGCGCGTCCTGCTGCTCGACGAGCCGCTCGCCGCCATCGACGCCCCGCGCCGCCAGGAGATCCTGCCCTGGATCGAGCGCCTGCGCGACGACCTGAAGATTCCCATGCTCTACGTCACCCACTCCGGCGAAGAAGTGGCCCGCCTCGCCGATCACCTGGTGCTGCTCGATGCGGGCCGGGTCCGCGCCACCGGTCCGCTGGCGGAAACCCTCGCGCGCATCGATCTTCCCGCCGTGCCGGGCGAGGAGCCGGCCGCGCTGCTGCACGCCACGGTGGTCGGGCGGGATGCACGATGGCATCTCGCGCAGGTGCGCTTCGACGGAGGGGCGCTGTGGCTGCCGGACGCCAGCCTTCCCGAAGGCCATGCGGTGCGCGTCCGGGTGCTGGCACGCGATGTCAGCGTGGCCCTGGCCCCGCCGGAAGGCAGCAGCATCCAGAACGTGCTGGCCTGCACCGTCATTGGCATGGCGCCTGGCGGACACCCCTCGCAGGCGCTGCTGCAGCTGGCGTGCGGTGAGTCAGTGCTGCTGGCACGGATCACCTCCCGCGCGGCGGACCAGCTCGGCCTGGCCGTGGGCAGCACCGCCTGGGCGCAGATCAAGTCGGCGGCGTGGGTGGCCTGAATGCGAACGTCTTCCTTCCTCTCCCGGCTGCTGGCCCTGGCCCTGTGCCTCGCTGCGGCGGCGGCGACGGCGAACGAAGTGGTCGTCGGCTCCAAGCGCTTCACGGAAAGCTACGTGCTCGGCGAGCTCACGCGCCAGGTTCTGGTCGAGGCCGGAGTTCCGGCCGTGCACCGGCAGGGACTGGGGAACACCGCCGTGATGGAACAGGCGCTCGCCAACGGCAGCGTGCAGGTGTACCCGGAATACACGGGAACCATCGTGCGCGAACTGCTCAAGCGCGAAGGCTCGCCCACGCTCCAGCAGCTGAACGAATGGCTGGCGCCCAAGGGTTTGAAGGCCGCGGTGCCGCTCGGGTTCAACAACAGCTACGCGCTGGCGATGCGCGAGGACGAAGCCGCGCGGTTGGGCATCGCGACGATCTCGGACCTCG
>JAJNBO010000144.1 GCA_021156245.1 Ramlibacter sp.
CCCCCGCGCCTTCCCGGAACCGCTCGATCAGGCGGCGCTTGGGCCATTGGCCCTGCACCAGCACTTCGATCTCGCGCGATCCCTCGAAGCGCGCCTGCAACTGCTCGCCGATGGCCCGCAGCGCGCGCAGGGTCGTCGTCAGCACCATGGTGCGGCCGCCGATGCGCTGCGCGGCACGCGCGGCCAGCGCGCCAACGGCCTTGCTGTGCCCCGGATCGTTCGGGCGCGGGACCTGCCTCGGCACGTACAGCGCCGCCTGCGACGGATAGTCGAACGGGCTCGCGACGCGCAGCACTTCGGCTTCGCCCAGGCCGCACGGCTCCGTGAACCACGAGAGGCCCGCGTCGTCCCCCAGCGTGGCGGACGTGAAGATCCACGCGCGATGCGCAGCGGACTCGTCGTCGCTGCCGGTCTTGAGCAGCTTCTTCTGCACCGCATCGGCGATGTCGAGCGGCGATTCGATCAGGCGCAGGTGCGTGCCGGCATCCAGCCAGCGCACCGCCCCCGGCTGGGCGTCGTCCTCGAACGCCTGCACCCGCTGTGCCAGCGTGAGTGCGCGCTCGTGCAGGCGCACGAAGTCGGGCGCGATCTCGCTCACGGTGGACAACCCCTCGCCGGCTTGCTGCAATGCCGTCGACAACGCCGAGAGTGCATCGAGCCACGCGGACTCCGGGATGCCCTCCGGCGCCGCGCCCGTCCAGCGCAGGCGGCTGCCCGGTGCCGTGCGGCCCGCGGCCAGCCGCAAGTCGCGCGCGGCACGTTCGGTGCCGGCCGCGAGCGACTGCCAGTCGACGAGGCCGCGTGCGAACTGCAGGCCCGCGCCGAGCATGTCGCGCGTGAAGTCCAGCACCTGCCCGGTGCCGACCTGGCGCCCGAGGAACTGCACGCCGGTTTCATTGAGCTGGTGCGCCTCGTCGAACACCACCACGCGCACGGTCGGCAGCAGTTCCGCCATGCCGGACTCGCGCACCGCGAGGTCCGCGAAGAACAGGTGGTGGTTGATCACCACGACGTCGGCCGCGAGCGCCTCGCGTCGTGCGGCGTTCACGTGGCAGCCACGGAACTTGGGGCACTGCGAGCCCAGGCAGTTTTCCCGCGTGGACGTGACCAGGGGAATCACGGGCGAGCGTTCGTCCAGGCCCGGCATCTCCGCCAGGTCCCCGGTGCGGGTGGCCTGCGCCCATTCCTCCACCTTCGCCAGCGTGCGCACGGCGGTACGGTCCGGCAACGATGCATCCTGGCGCGCCAGCTCGAGCCGATGCGCGCACAGGTAGCTGCCGCGTCCCTTGAGCAGTGCCATGCGCACCGGCAGTCCCAGCGCCTCCGCCAGCCGCGGCAGGTCGCGCGCGAACAGCTGGTCCTGCAGCGTCTTGGTGGCGGTGGAAAGCAGCACGCGCTCGCCGCTCAGGAGCGCAGGGACGAGATACGAGAACGTCTTGCCGACGCCGGTGCCGGCTTCCACCACCAGCGCCCCTCCGTCGGAGATGGTGCGGGCCACGGCCATCGCCATGTCGGTCTGGCCGCCGCGCGGACGAAAGGCCTCTGCCGCGCGCGACAGCACCCCGCCCGGCGCGAAGGCTTCACGCGTGAGGTCTTCCAGGCGCTGGGCGTCGGCCGCGGACCAGCCCTGCGGCACGGCCCCGGCGTCCTCGTGGCGCCCGGGCGACGCGACTGCCGATTCCGTCATCACGCAGGTTCTTTGGGGTCGAGGGCGAGTTCGAGCCGCGCGATCTGGTCGCGCAAGGCCAGCCGGCGCTTCTTGAGGCGGCGCATCATCAGTTCGTCCACGGGCTGCTGCTGCGACGTGCGGTCGATCAGCGCGTTGAGATCGGCATGCTCCATGCGAAGCTCGATCAGGCGCCGCTCGGGGGAATGCAGGTTCGAGTCCAAATGAAAAACCGGGGCGCCGCTTTCGGGATCATTCGATAATACGTCTTTCGCAGCCATTAATCGAGCGCACGCCCAGGGGCGCCACGACGGACTTCATGACCAGCAAAGGCTACCGGCTTACCGCCTCCACCGGCATCCACAAGGGCGACCGGGAATACCAGCAGGACCAGATCGCGCTGATCGCGCATCCGCGCATCAATGGCTGCATCCTCGGCGTCGTCGCCGACGGCATGGGCGGGCGCAGCGGCGGGCGCAAGGCCTCCGACCAGGTGATGATGACCTGCAAGCAGCTATTCGACCGCTATTCGCCGGACCACGACGATGCGCCTTCACTGCTCAAGCAGATGGTGCAGGAGTCGCACCTCGTCATCAAGCTCACCGCGATCTCCTCCGAGCAGGAGCCGCACAGCACGATCGCCGCGTTCCTGATCAACCCCAACGGCGAATGCCATTGGGTGCACGCCGGCGATTCGCGCATCTACCACTTCCACAGCAACCGCCTGGTCAAGCGCACGATGGACCACTCCTACGTGCAGACGCTGGTGGACCGCGGCGAGCTGACCGAGGACGAGGCCAACGTCCACCCGCAGTCGAACATCCTCATGGGCTGCCTCGGCGCGGAGGACGACCCGCCGGCCGACCTGCACTTCGTCGAGATGCTGCGCCCCGGCGACACGCTCCTGGCGTGCAGCGACGGCGTGTGGCACTACTTCAGCCCGGAGGAACTGGGCTCCGTGCTGTCGTCGCTGTCGCCCCGCGAGGCCACCGAGTTCCTGATCGAGAAGGCGCGCTCGCGCGCGCACGGCGGCGGCGACAACCTGTCGCTCGTGATCGTCAAGCTCGAGCCGCTAGGAACCTGAGCCCGGCGCGGCCGGCACCGGCAGCGCCGATGCTGGCGGCTTCGAGCGTTTCGCGATGCGCGCCCGCACCTCGGCCTTGTGCGCCTCCGCCTCCTGCAGGCGCTTTTCGTAGGCCGCGCGATTCTTCGCGGCCTCGGTGGGCGTGGGACCGTTCGGCGTGCCAGTGCCGTCCGGTGCGCGGGGCGAACCCTGCGGTCCCGGCAAGCCCCTGGGCGTTTTCCCGGCAGCCGTGGCCGGACGCGACGCCTCGGCGCGCTTGCGCTCCAGTTCGGCGGCGCGTTCCCCACGCTCCTGCGTTTCCCGTGCCGCACGCTCGCGCCGCTGCTGGTCGTCCCGCTCGCGCTCCGCCTGCCGCTGGACCAGGTCCCGCTGGCGCCGCTGCTCGCGCAGCCGGCGCTCCGCGTCGTTCACTTCGTTCTCCTGCCGGCGCAGGTCGGCGAGCGTGGCGTTGCGTTGGCGAGTGATGTCGCGCATGCAGTCCGTCACTGCGAACCTGGCGCGGCAGGCCTTCTGCTCGTCGGCGAAGCGCGCCTCGACGGCGGCCCGACCCGCCTTGATGCGCTCGCGTTGCGCCCCGAAATCCAGGTCCTGCGCCCGCAGGCCGTCCAAGGTCACGAGGGCCAGGACTGCGGCGAGCGCGGGAAGGAACTTCATGTCAGGCGGGTGTCGACGGTGCGGTGTTCGAGGGCCAGGAATTCGGCGGACTGCATCTCGTTGAGGCGGGACACCGTGCGCGGGAATTCATGGGCCAGCGGTCCTTCGGTGTACAACGCCTCCGGCGGCACCTCCGCCGACAGGATCAATTTCACACGCCGATCGTAAAGGACGTCCACCAGCCAGGTAAACCTGCGCGCCTCGGATGCGAGCCGCGCGGACATCCGCGGCACGTCGCTGAGCAGCACGGTGTGGAACTGCGTGGCAATCTCGAGGTAGTCGTTCTGCGAGCGCGGGCCGCCGCAGAGCGTCTTGAAGTCGAACCACACGGCGCCGCCGGCCTTGCGGCGCGCGCGGATCTCGCGGTGCTCGATGTGCAGCACGGGGTCCTCGTCGTGCGACTCGGCCAGCCGCGTGAACGCCTCGTTCATCTCGGCGTCGGCCTGCGGGCCCAGCGGCGCGTGGTACAGCTTCACCTGCTCCATCGTGCGTCGTCGGTAGTCGGTGCCGTTGTCGACGTTGATCACCTCCAGCTTCTCGTTCAGGAGCGCGATGGCCGGCAGGATGCGATCGCGATGCAGGCCGTTGGGGTAGAGGTCGTCGGGACGGAAGTTGGAGGTGGTGACGAAGCCGACCCCGTTGTCGAACAGCGCGTCCAGCAGCCGGTGCAGGATCATCGCGTCGGTGATGTCGGCGACGTGGAATTCGTCGAAGCAGATCAGGCGGTAGCGCCTGGCCATGCGCACGCCGAGTTCGTCGAGAGGGTTGACGGTGCCCTGCAGCTCGGCGAGCTCGCGGTGCACCTCGCGCATGAACTCGTGGAAGTGCAGGCGCGTCTTGCGCACCACCGGCACGGCCTGGAAGAAGCAGTCCATCAGGAAGCTCTTCCCGCGCCCGACGCCGCCGAACATGTAGACGCCGCGGGGGATTTCAGGGCGGTTGACGAGCTTCTTGAAGAAGTTGGAGCGCTGTTCCTTGTATGCCGCCCACTCCATGGCGCAGCGCTCGAGCGCCTCGACGGCGCGCAGCTGGGCCGGATCGCTCTGGTAGCCGCGGCTCTGGAGTTCGGCTGCGTAGACGGATTGGACGCTCATCGGATTCAACGCGGAAGACGCAGAAAAAATTCAAAAGACGCAAAAGAATTCATCCGAATTTCTTCTTTTCTGCGTCTTTTGTCTTTCCTTTGGTTGTCCTTCTGCGTTGAAAGACCTCAGAAATTGAGAGTCCGCTTGTCGACCGCCAAAGCCGCTTCCTTCGTCGCTTCCGACAGCGAAGGATGCGCATGGCAGATGCGGGCGATGTCTTCGCTCGAGGCCTTGAATTCCATGGCCACCACGGCTTCGGAGATCAGTTCGCTGGCCATCGGGCCGACGATGTGCACGCCCAGGATCTCGTCGGTCTTCGCGTCGGCCAGGAACTTCACCATGCCCGTCGTGTCGCCCAGGGCGCGGGCGCGGCCGTTGGCCAGGAAGGGGAAAGTGCCCGCCTTGTACTGCACGCCGTCCGCCTTGAGCTGCTGCTCGGTGCGGCCCACCCATGCGATCTCCGGACTGGTGTAGATCACCCAGGGGATCGTGTTGAAGTTGACGTGCCCATGCTGGCCCGCAATGCGTTCGGCCACCGCGACGCCCTCTTCCTCCGCCTTGTGCGCCAGCATCGGGCCGCGCACGACGTCGCCGATGGCCCACACGTTCGGCAGGTTCGTCTTGCAGTCGCCGTCCACGGCGATGGCCCCTCGCTCGTCCAGCTTGAGGCCCACGGCTTCAGCGTTCAGGCCATTCGTGTTGGGCACGCGGCCGATCGAGACGATCAGGCGGTCGGCCTGCAGCGTCTGCGCTTCCCCCTTCGCGGAGGTGTAGGCCACGGAGACGCCGTCGCCGGACGTCCTGACCTCGCCGACCTTCACGCCCAGTTCGATCTTCAGGCCCTGCTTGTCGAACGCCTTCTTGGCCTCCTTGGCGATCTGCTCGTCGACCGCGCCGAGGAACGTCGGCAACGCTTCCAGCACCGTGACCTCGGCACCGAGGCGGCGCCATACGGAACCCATCTCGAGGCCGATGACGCCGGAGCCGATCAGCACCAGCTTCTTCGGCACGGCCGGGATGCGCAGCGCGCCGTCGTTCGACAGCACCTTGTCTTCGTCGAAGGGCACGCCCGGCAGCGCGCGCGGATTGGAGCCCGTCGCGACGATCACGTGCTTGCCCACCACGGTCTCACCGCCCACGGTGATCTCGTAGCCCTCGGCACCGGCCTTGGCGAAGGAACCGCGGCCATGGAAGAAGGTGACCTTGTTCTTCTTGAACAGGTACAGGATGCCGTCGTTGTTCTGCTTCACGACGGCGTCCTTGCGGCCCAGCATCTTCGCCAGGTCGAGGCTCAGGCCGGACACGCCGATGCCGTGTTCGGCGAAGTGCTTGCCGGCATGTTCGAAGTGCTCGGACGACTGCAGCAGCGCCTTGGACGGGATGCAGCCGACGTTGGTGCAGGTGCCGCCCGGCGCGGGCTTGCCGTCCTTGTTCTTCCACTCGTCGATGCAGGCCGTGTTGAAGCCGAGCTGCGCCGCGCGGATGGCGGCGATGTAGCCGCCGGGGCCGCCACCGATGACGACCACGTCGAAGTTCTTTGCCATCTCCGTCTCCTCAGATGTCAAAGAGCAGCCTGGAGGGATCTTCCAGCGCTTCCTTCATCGCCACCAGCCCCAGCACCGCTTCGCGGCCGTCGATGATGCGGTGGTCATAGGACATCGCCAGGTAGTTCATCGGGCGGATCACGATCTGGCCGTTCTCCACCACCGCCCGGTCCTTGGTCGCGTGCACGCCCAGGATGGCCGACTGCGGCGGGTTGATGATGGGGGTGGACAGCATCGAGCCGAACACGCCGCCATTGGAGATGGAGAAGGTTCCGCCGGTCATCTCCTCGATGCCCAGCTTGCCGTCGCGCGCCTTGGCGCCGTACTCGGCGATCTTCTTCTCGATGTCCGCGAAGGACATCTGGTCGGCGTTGCGCAGGATGGGCACCACCAGGCCGCGCGGCGAACCGACCGCAATGCCGATGTCGAAGTAGCCGTGGTAGACGATGTCGTTGCCGTCGACCGAGGCGTTGATCACCGGGTACTTCTTCAGCGCGTGAACCGCGGCCTTCACGAAGAAGGACATGAAGCCGATCTTGACGCCATGCTCCTTCTCGAACTTCTCCTGGAAGCGCTTGCGCATCTCCATCACCGGCGCCATGTTGACCTCGTTGAAGGTGGTCAGGATGGCGTTGGTGGACTGCGAC
>JAJNBO010000145.1 GCA_021156245.1 Ramlibacter sp.
GCTTTGGTGGAGGTAAGCGGGATCGAACCGCTGACCTCTTGCATGCCATGCAAGCGCTCTCCCAGCTGAGCTATACCCCCTTGCAGGTGTCGAGCCTCGCATTATATGGCGTTTTTCAAGCCGACCGCAGGCGCTCCAAAACTTTGTCCCGCAATGACAGGCTCAGGACAGCATCCAGCGACGGCGTCTGGGCCGTGCCCATGACCAGCACCCGCACCGGCATCGCCAGTTGCGGCATCTTGATGCCGGTGGCGCGCAAGGTTTCCTTGATCGCCTCGGTGATGTCCTCCCGGGTCCAGGGGCAGGCCTCCAGCATCTTGGCCAGCATGCTGATGGCCGGCCGCACGCCATCGGTGATGTGCTTGGCCGCCTCCTCCGGGTTGGGCTTGACGTCCGTGTAGAAGCGCTGCGCCCAGTCCGCCAGCACGATGGTGGTGTCGCAGCGGTCCTTGAACAGGCCGCAGATCGCCGGCAGCCGCGCGTCGGTCGTGATGCCGCGCGCCTTCAGGCGCTCGTCCACCAGCAGCGCCAGCGTGTCGTCCGCGGTCGCCTTCATGTGCTGCGCGTTCACCCAGCGCAGCTTGGCCTCGTCGAACTGCGCCGCGCTCTTGCCCAGGTGGTCCAGGTTGAACCAGTTCAGGAACTGCTCGCGGCTGAAGATCTCGTCGTCGCCGTGGGACCAGCCCAGGCGCGCCAGGTAGTTCACCACGCCGTCGGGCAGGTAGCCCTCGTCACGGTACTGCGTGACGGGCTTGGCGCCGTTGCGCTTGCTCATCTTCTCGCCCTGCTCGTTCAGCACGGTGGGAAGGTGGGCGAACACCGGCGGCTCCTGGCCCAGCGCACGGAAGATGTTGATCTGGCGCGGCGTGTTGTTCACGTGGTCGTCGCCGCGGATCACGTGCGTGATGCGCATGTCGATGTCGTCCACCACCACGCAGAAGTTGTACGTGGGCGTGCCATCCGGCCGCGCGATCACCAGGTCGTCGAGTTCGTCGTTGCTGATCTCGATGCGGCCCTTGACCTTGTCGTCCCACGCCACCACCCCGCCGGTCGGGTTGCGGAAGCGCAGCACCGGCTGCACACCTTGCGGCACGGCCGGCAGCGTCTTGCCCGGCTCGGGCCGCCAGGTGCCGTCGTAGCGCGGCTTCTCCTTGGCGGCCATCTGCTTCTCGCGCAGCGCGTCCAGCTCCGCCACGCTCATGTAGCAGGGGTACACCAGGCCTTGCTCACGCATCTGCGCGATCACCTCGCGGTAGCGGTCCATGCGCTGCATCTGGAAGAACGGGCCCTCGTCCGGATCCAGGCCCAGCCACCGCATCCCCTCCAGGATCACGTCCACCGAGGCCTGCGTCGAGCGCTCCAGGTCGGTGTCCTCGATGCGCAGGATGAACGTGCCGCCCTGCGAGCGCGCGAACGCCCACGGGTACAGGGCCGAGCGGATGTTGCCGAGGTGGATGAAGCCCGTCGGCGAGGGGGCGAATCTGGTTCTGACTTTCACGGTTGCATTGTCCTATGCGGGCCGACGCTCCGGCGCCGTGTGGCTGTTCGCAGGCGGCAAGTGGCTGGGTCCGGCGCTCGGCGCGCTCACCACCCGCCTACAACTTCGACAAGCCCCGCAGCAGATCGGTCTGGATGTCCTCGACGTGCTCCAGCCCGACGGCCAGGCGAACCAGGCCCTGCCCGATGCCCGCCGCCTGCCGCTGTTCTTCCGAAAGGCGTCCGTGCGAGGTGGTCGCCGAGTGGCTGATGATGGTCTTGGTGTCGCCGAGGTTGGTGGCGATGCTCATCACCTCCACGCTGTCGATCACGGTGAACGCGTTCTTGCGCAATTCGGCCGGATGCTTGCCACGCACGTCGAAGGACAGCACCGCACCGCCGAGACCGGACTGCTGTTTCATCGCCAGCGCATGCTGGGGATGCGAAGACAAACCCGGGTAGTACACGCGCGTGACCGCCGGATGCTGCTCGAGGAATTTCGCGACGGCGAGCGCGTTCGCGCACTGCGCCTGCATGCGGATGCCCAGCGTCTCCAGCCCCTTGAGCACCACCCAGGCATTGAACGGCGACAGCGTCATGCCGGCCGTCCGCACGATCGGCGCGAACACGTCGTTGACGTACTTCGCGGGTCCGCAGATGGCGCCGGCCATCACGCGGCCCTGCCCGTCCAGGTACTTGGTGCCGGAATGGATGACGAAGTCGGCGCCCAGCTCGGTCGGCCGCTGCAGCGCCGGCGAGCAGAAGCAGTTGTCCACGGCCAGCATCGCACCGGCGGAATGCGCCAGGTCGGCGAGTGCGCGGATGTCGCAGACGTCGGTCAGCGGGTTGGTCGGCGTCTCGGCGAACAGCAACTTCGTGTTGGGCCGCATGGCCGACTTCCACTCGTTCATGTCGGTCTGCGACACGAAGGTGGACTCGACGGCGAACTTCCCGAATTCCTTGGCGAACAGGTTCAGCGTGGAGCCGAACACCGAGCGCGAGCAGACCACGTGGTCGCCCGCCTTCAGCAGCCCCATGCCGAGCAGCAGGATCGCGGCCATGCCGGTGGCGGTGCCGATCGCGGCTTCGGTGCCCTCCATCGCGGCGAGCCGCTGCTCGAAGCTCGTGACGGTGGGGTTGGAGGTCCGGCCGTACGTGTAGCCCTCCTGCGGATTCGCGAAGCGGCGTGCCGACGTTTCTGCGTCCGGTTGCACGAAGCCGCTGGTCAGGTACAAGGCCTCGGAGTTCTCGCCCCACTGGCTGGGCGGCAGCGCCGTGCGCACCGCCAGCGTGTCGCGGTGCAGTCCTTCGGGCAATTTCTTCTTCTCGGTCACGGGCTCAGGCTTCTTGGGGATTGGGGATGGCAAGGCGCGAGGTGCTCTCCTGCAGCACGTCCTCCTGGCCGATGCGCGCCTCGTTGATGCGCGCGATGTCTTCGGGGTTGATGTCGCCGGTGACATAGACGCCGTCGAAGCACGACGCGTCGAAGCCGTTCAGCTTCGGGTTCAGCTTGCCGATGGCCGTCTTCATGCCGTCCACGTCCTGGTAGATCAGGGCGTCAGCGCCGATGATCTGTCGCACCTCGTCGACCGTGCGGCCGTGCGCCACCAGCTCTTCGGCCGTCGGCATGTCGATGCCGTACACGTTGGGGAAGCGCACCGGCGGCGCGGCGCTGGCCATGTAGACCTTGCGCGCGCCCGCCTCGCGCGCCATCTGCACGATCTCGCGGCTGGTGGTGCCGCGCACGATGGAGTCGTCCACCAGCAGCACGTTGCGGCCCTTGAACTCGCTGATGATGGTGTTGAGCTTCTGGCGCACGCTCTTCTTGCGCACGGCCTGCCCCGGCATGATGAAGGTGCGGCCGACGTAGCGGTTCTTGACGAAGCCTTCGCGGTAGGGGATGCCGAGCAGCTGCGCCAATTGCATGGCGCTGGGGCGGCTGGATTCGGGGATCGGGATCACCACGTCGATCTCGTTCGGCGGCACCGTGGAGATCACGCGCTTGGCCAGCGTCTCGCCCAGGTTCAGCCGCGCCTGGTAGACGGAGATGCCGTCCAGCTCGGAGTCGGGTCGCGCCAGGTAGACGAACTCGAAGATGCAGGGCGAGAGCTGTGGGCTCTCGGCGCACTGGCGGACGTGCACGTTCCCCTCCAGGTCCACGAACACCGCCTCGCCCGGCGCGATGTCGCGCTCGAACTTGTGGCCCGTGCCTTCCAGCGTGACCGACTCACTGGCGATCATCACCGTGCCGTCGGCGCTGCGGCCCATGCACAGCGGCCGGATGCCGTAGGGGTCGCGGAAGGCCAGCAGGCCGTGGCCCGCGATCAGCGTCACCACCGCGTACGAGCCGCGGATGCGCTTGTGCACGTTGCCGACCGCCGAGAACACGTCCTGCGGCGTCAGCGGCAGGCCGCGCGTGGTGCGCTCCAGCTCGTGCGCGAACACGTTCACCAGCACCTCGGTGTCGCTTTCGGTGTTGATGTGGCGGTGGTCGGTGGAGAACAGCTCCGCCTTCAGCTTCTGCGCATTGGTCAGGTTGCCGTTGTGCGCCAGGGTGATGCCGAAGGGCGCGTTCACGTAGAAGGGCTGCGCCTCTTCCTCGCTGTCGGCGTTGCCGGCGGTCGGGTAGCGCACCTGGCCCAGGCCCGCGTTGCCCGGCAGCGCGCGCATGTTGCGAGTGCGGAAGACGTCGCGCACCATGCCCTTGGCCTTGTGCATGTAGACCTTGCGGCCCTGCAGCGTGACGATGCCCGCGGCGTCCTGGCCGCGGTGCTGCAGGAGCAGCAGCGCATCGTAGATCAGCTGGTTCACGGGCCCCGGACTGACGACCCCGACGATTCCACACATACGAATGTTCCTTAGGCCGGCAGGTACGTTCCAAAACGGTACGGCACCGCCGGCTTCAATCCACGCAGGGCCGCCGTCGCAACGCCGGCCGTCACCGATTCATTCCACCACGCGCCGTTCTTCAGGCCCGTGAGGTGGACCACCACGGCCAGGGCGAGCACCGCCACGGTTCCCCGCACCAGCCCGAACGCCGCCCCGAGCACCCGGTCCACCGGTGCCAGCCCCACGGCGGCCACCAGCTTCTTCGTGAGCCACGCCAGGAGGCCTCCCACGATCAGCGCCGCGATGAACACCACGCCGAAGCCCGCAGCGTACTGGAAAGCCTCGCCGGCCGCGCCGAGGGGCATGTAGCGCGCGGCATCCGCGGCCAGCCACTGCGCCAGCAGGAACGCCGCCAGCCAGTTCAGCACCGACAGCACCTCGTACACGAGCCCCCGCCACAACCCCAGCAGCACCGACAGCGCCAGCACCGCGAGAACGACCCAGTCGAGCGCAGCCAAACCTACAAGCTGAGGACGGCGGCCGGCAAATCCAGCCCCTTGATCTTTTCGGCGGCCTTGTCCGCCTCGGCGCGCGAGCCGAACGGGCCGGCCCGGACGCGGATGCGGGTGCCGTCCTTCGTTTCGGCCACGTTGGTGTAGTTCTTCAGCCCGGCGCGCTCCAGCTTCTGCTGGGCCACCTTGGCCTTGTCCCTTTCGGCGAAGGCGCCGACCTGCACCACGTAGCGCGTGCCCGAAGCCGCGACGTCGACGGACTTGCCATCCAGCAAGGCACGCGCCTTGGCGGCTTCCTCGGCGCGGGTGTCCGGCTTCGATTCGGGTCGGGTCTCGGCTTTCGGTTCCGGCTTCCTTTCGACGGGCTCCCCTTTCGCGACCTTTTCCACGGATGCAGGCATCGCGGAGGCCGGTGCCGCAGCCGGGGCGGCAGGCGCCTCCGGCAGCGCCACCCGGCCTTGCGCCACGGGTGACTGCGGCAGCGGCGGCAGCGGCTTGGCCTTGTCGCGGTCGGGAATCTCGATGGGGATGTCGACGGACACCGGCCGCGGCTGGGTGTCGAACAGCAGGGGGAAGCCGATCACTCCCACGAGCACCAGCACCACCGCCCCGATCAGGCGGTGGCGGGCCCGGCGCCGCATGGCTTCGATGCTTTCGGCGGGAGAGGCCGCGGCCACCGGCTCGTCGACCTTTTTGCGCAACTTGAACAAGGCCATGGATGAGGGTCAGCCGAGGTGTCGGGCCGACAGCCGGGGCACGCCCTGCTGCAGCACACCGCCCACGGTGTAGAAGGATCCGAAGACCAGAATTCTATCAGTGGGCTCTGCAGTGGCCGCCGCGGCGCGCAGGGCATCCTGCGGGTTGGCGTGCGTGCTTGCCGGCACGTCGCGTCGGCCGGGCTGCGCCTGCCATTGCGCCAGCAGCGCCGACGCGGTGGCCGCCCGGGGCGTGGGCAGGTCCGTGAAGTACCAGCGGTCCACCAGCGGCCCCATTTTCGCCAGCATCGGCGCGAGGTCCTTGTCGCCCATCGCGCCGAACACCGCATGCGTGGTGGGATAGAAGCCCATCGCGTCCAGGTTGGCCGCCAGCGCCGCGACGGAATGCGGGTTGTGGGCGACGTCCAGCACCAGTGCGGGCTCGCCGGGGACGATCTGGAAGCGGCCTGGCAACTCCACCATCGCCAGGCCATTGCGGACGGCTTGCGCCGTGATCGGCAGGCGCTGGCGCAAGGCCTCGAAGGCGGCCAGCACGCCCGAGGCATTGAGTAACTGGTTGGCACCGCGCAACGCGGGATAGGCGAGCCCCGGGTAGCGGCGCCCCCGACCGGCCCAGGCCCACTGCTGCTTGTCGCCGGAGAAGTTGAAGTCGCGCCCGAGGAGCCACAGGTCGGCGCCGATCGCGGCGGCGTACTGCAGCAGGCTGTGCGGCGGCATCGGATCGCTGACGACCGCCGGCTTGCCTTCGCGCAGGATGCCCGCCTTCTCGCGGCCGATGCTCTCGCGGTCCGGGCCCAGGTAATCAATGTGGTCCAGGTCGATGCTGGTGACGATCGCGCAGTCGGTGTCGACGACGTTCACGGCGTCGAGCCGGCCACCGAGACCGACCTCGAGGATGGCGACGTCCAGCTCACTTGCCGCCATCAGGCTCAGGATCGCCAGCGTGGTGAATTCGAAGTACGTGAGCGTGGCGCCCTCGCGCGCCGCCTCGACGCGTTCGAAATGCGGCACCAGCGCGTCGGCCTTGACGATCTCTCCGCCGATGCGGCAGCGCTCCTCGAAGTGCACGAGGTGCGGGGACGTGTAGACGCCGGGCCGGTAGCCGGCCTGCAGCGCGATCGCTTCGAACATGGCGCAGGTGGAA
>JAJNBO010000146.1 GCA_021156245.1 Ramlibacter sp.
ACCGGTGCGCGCCACCGCGGTCGCCGCCGCGCCTGCGCCCGCACCGGCACCGGCACCGGCGGCCCGCCCTGCCGCAGCTGCTCCGGCACCTGCCGCCGCCCCCGTCCCCGCCGCCGCACCTGCTCCCGCCCCGGCTCCGGCCGCCGCAGCGCCTGCTGCTGCCGCCGGCTCCAGCAAGGACGTCGAAGCCGCCGTCCGCGCCTGGGCCGCAGCCTGGGCAGCGAAGGACATGACCGCCTACCTGGCCGCCTACGGCAAGGAATTCGACCCCCCCGGCCGCCAGTCGCGCCAGGCCTGGGAAGCCGATCGCCGGGCGCGCATCGTCGGCAAATCGAAGATCACCGTGAACGTGTCCGACCTGAACGTCACGGTCAACGGCAACAAAGCCACCGCCCGTTTCCGCCAGGCCTACAGCGCGGACTCGCTCAACGTCAATAGCCGCAAGACGCTCGACCTGGTGAAGAGCGGCGACCGCTGGACCATCGTGCGGGAGAGCACCGGCGCCTGAGGGCGCGCGCGGCCCCAGGCGATGGTTGAGCAGTTGAACCCTCCCCGGCTCCTCCCGCTGCTGAAAGCGGCGCTGGTAGCCCTGTGCTGCGCGGCGGTGCTGCCCGCGGCCACCGCCGGCGGGCAGCCGCGCAAGTCCGCCTCCAGCCGCAGCGCGGCGCCGGCCGCCCCGGTGGTGCGCGACGGCGAAACCGAGGCGCGGCTGATCGAGATCTACCGGCTGATCGGCCAGGCGCGGACGCGCACGGCACTGGCGCGTGCCGAAGCCCTGGTCAAGGACCACCCCAACTTCAGCCTCGCGCAACTGGTCTACGGCGACCTGCTCATGGCGCAGCAACGCCCCGTGCGCTCGTTCGGCGACGTGCCGGAGCAGCACGCGCAGGCAGGCAGCCAGGCGCTGGCGGAACTGCGCGAGGAATCGCAGCTGCGCATGCGCGCCCTGCGCGAAAGGCCGCCGGCCGGGGCGATCCCGGCGCAGTTCCTGCAGCTGTCATCCAAGAACAGGCACGCGATCGCGATCGATACGTCCCGCGCCCGCCTGTACCTGTTCGAGAACCGTCCCGACGGACCCAAGCTCATTGCCGATTACTACATCTCGGTGGGCAAGTCGGGCATCGAGAAGGCCGCGGAAGGCGACCTGCGTACGCCGCTGGGCGTGTACTACATCACCAGCAACCTCGACCCGAAGTCCCTCAAGGATTTCTACGGCTCGGGCGCCCTGCCGATCAACTATCCGAACCCGTACGACGCCCGCCGCGGC
Organism: Ramlibacter sp.; assembly: GCA_021156245.1. GTDB lineage: Bacteria > Pseudomonadota > Gammaproteobacteria > Burkholderiales > Burkholderiaceae_C > Ramlibacter. The sequence goes on from JAJNBO010000146.1 coordinate 1,268, forward strand.
AAGACGGGGCGTGGCATCTGGCTGCACGGCACGCCGCCCGACCAGTTCTCGCGCGCGCCCAAGGCGACCGACGGATGCGTGGTGCTCGCCAACCCGGATCTCGAGCGGATCATCCGCACCGTCGAGGTTCGCAGCACGCCCGTGATCATCGCGCCTGCGCTGCGCTGGGTGCAGCCCGCTGCCGTCCAGGCCGAGGCGCGCCACTTCCACGACGTGCTGCAGGCATGGCGCGGCGCCAAGGCGAGCGGCGACGTCAGCCGCCTGCTGGCCTTCTACACGCCGGACTTCGCCGTGAACGGCAAGACGCTGGCCGAATGGACGCCGCTGCTGCAGGTGGAGCTCGGCAAGGCGCGCGGCAAGCTCATCGAGCTCAAGGACTTGTCGGTCCTGCGCTGGACGGACTCTGCAGACACCATGGTGGTAACCTTTGGCGAAGTTGCCACCGGCGCGCGCACGGGCCCCGTGAAGCGCCAGTACTGGGTGCGCCAGGGGGCGCAGTGGAAGATCTTCTTCGAAGGAGTGATCGGTTGATGGTTTCGATCTCGCGCCGCGCCGCGGCCCTGGTGCTCGGGGCGTGCCTGGCAGCCCCCGCATGGGCAGCGGATGCGCCCAAAGTCAAGCTGGCCACCAGCGCCGGCGACATCGTCCTCGAGCTGTATCCCGACAAGGCGCCCAAGACGGTCGAGAACTTCCTGCAGTACGTGCGCGACAAGCACTACGACGGCACCATCTTCCACCGCGTGATCGACGGCTTCATGATCCAGGGCGGCGGCATGGACCGCAACATGGCCCAGAAGAAGACGCGCGCACCGGTGGCGCACGAGGGCCGCGAAGCGCATGCCAAGGGCCTCCGCAACGAGGCCGGCATGGTGGCGATGGCGCGCACGAGCGATCCCGATTCGGCCACTTCGCAGTTCTTCATCAACGTCGCGGACAACAAGCGCACGCTCGACCCGCCGGGCGAGAACGCGCCAGGCTACACCGTGTTCGGCCGCGTCGTCAGCGGCATGGACGTCGTCAACAAGATCAAGGGCGTGCCGACCGGCCGCAGCGGCCCGCACGGCGACGTGCCGGTCACGCCCATCGTCATCAACTCGGCCACGCTCGTGCGCTGACAGGAAAACTGGAATGAACCCGAAAGTCGAATTGCACATTGCCGGCGGTGGCGTGATCACGCTGGAGCTGGACGAACAGAAGGCGCCGAAGACGGTCGCCAACTTCCTGAACTACGTGAAGAAGGGCCACTACGACGGCACCATCTTCCACCGCGTGATCGACGGCTTCATGGTCCAGGGCGGCGGCTTCGCCCCCGGCATGACCCAGAAGCAGTTCTTCATCAACGTCTCCGACAACGCCTTCCTGAACCACACCGCGCCGACCGCGCAGGGCTGGGGCTACGCCGTGTTCGGCAAGGTCGTGGGCGGCCAGGACGTGGTCGACCGCATCAAGGGCGTGCCCACCGGCAACCGCGGCGGGCACGGCGACGTGCCGAAGGACGACGTCGTCATCGAGAAGGCGGTCGCGGTCTGAACACGCCGCAGGCGCAGGAACTGAGCGCCGGCCCCGGCTGGCGCTCGGTGGAGTTCATCTCCGACCTGCACCTGCAGGCCGCCGCGCCGGCAACCTTCGAGGCGTGGCGCCGCTACATGGCGCAGGTGCGCGCCGACGCGCTGTTCATCCTGGGCGACCTGTTCGAAGCCTGGGTGGGCGACGACGCCGCCCAGGAGGCCGGCGCGTTCGAGGCGACGTGCGCGGCGATCCTGCGCGACACCGCGCAGCGGCTCCCGCTCTTCTTCCTGGTCGGCAATCGCGACTTCCTCGTAGGGTCGGCGCTGGCCGGTGCGACCGGCATGACGCTGCTGGAAGACCCGGCGGTGTTCACGTTCGGAGAACGGCGCTGGCTGCTGTCGCACGGCGACGCGCTGTGCATCGACGACCACGAATACCTCGCGTTCCGCCAGCAGGTGCGCAATCCGCTGTGGCAGCAGCAGTTCCTGGCGCAACCGCTCGCGACGCGGCAGGCGATCGCGCGAGGCATGCGCAAGGAAAGCGAGCAGCTCAAGCAAAGCGGACGCGAGTACCCGGACGTCGACACCGCCACCGCGCTCCAGTGGCTGGAGGCGGCCGATGCCCGCGTGCTGGTGCACGGCCACACGCACCGCCCGCGGGACCACGAGCTCGACCCGACGCACCGCCGCGTCGTGCTGAGCGACTGGGATGCGGAGGCCGTGCCGCCGCGCCTCGAAGCGCTGCGCATCACGCGCGAGGGCGAAGTCCAGCGCATCGGGTTGTCCTGATGTGGTCGTGGCTGCGCCGGCGCCTCGGCGGCCCGGCCCTGCCGGATGCCCTGTGGGAGGGCGTGCTGGCACGCTACCCATTCCTCGCGCTGCGCACCCCCGAGGAGAAGGCCCGCCTGCGCGCGCTGTCCGCACGCTTCATCGCCGACAAGGAATTCCACGGCGCCGGCGGACTCGTGATCACCGACGAGATCGCCCTTTCGATTGCGGCGCAGGCGGTGCTTCCGGTGCTGCACCTGGGCCTCTCCTGGTACGACGACTTCGTCACTGTCGTCGTGCATCCGGACGAAGTGGTTGCGCGCCGCACGGAGGTCGACGACGACGGCGTCGTGCACGACTGGGACGAGGTCCTGGCCGGCGAAACCATGGAGGGCGGCCCGGTCATGGTGAACTGGCGGGACGTGGCGACGGCGGGATCCGCCGCGGAGTCCGGCTTCAACGTGGTGATCCACGAATTCGTCCACAAGATCGACATGCGTGACGGCGCGCCCGACGGCTGCCCGCCCATGCGCTCGCGCGAGGCGCGCGCCCGCTGGCTGGCGGTGCTGCAGGCGCAGTACGACCGCTTTCGCGAGCAGGTGGTGATCGCTGAGCGCTTCGGCGGCGAGCCGCCGTGGCTGGACAGCTACGGCGCGGAGGCGATCGACGAGTTCTTCGCCGTCGCCTGCGAGGCGTACTTCGTGAACCGCGAGCGGTTCACGCAGGACTTCCCGGAACTCACCGTCCTCTTCGACGGCTTCTACCTGCCGCGCTAGCCCCGCAGCAGCGCCTTCAACGCGTTCTGCAAGCGGCGCGCGGCGCCGGCTTCGTAGCCGGTCGCCAGCACCTTCGCCACGTCGGCGCCCCAGGTCTCCTGCGGCGACGGGTCGTTGCGGCGGGTCAGCAGCTGCAACTGCAAAGCGCGACGGGCCGTGATCTGCTCCGCGGGCGTGGGCACGTCCGCGGCGATTTCCAAGCGAAGCAGCGCTTGCGCGGCGTCACCCGACGGCCCCTTGCCCAGGGCCTGCGTCCAACCGGTGCGCACCTGCGGGCTCACCACCTTGCCGAGCTCCTGGTGGCTGGGCACCTGCTCCGCCGAGCGCTGCTCCCAGGCCGTCATCAACTGCGTGAGCGCTTCGCCGTGGGCCTGCGCCGCCAGCTTGCGCAACGCCGCCTGCGCGTGCTCCAGCGCATCGCGCTGCGCGCGGAAGGCGGCGTCGCCCAGGCGTGGCCCGCGGTCCTCGCGGCGGTCGTCGCGGTCCCGGCCGAAGCCGCCGCGGTTGTCGCGCATGTCGCGGCCACCGGGTGCGCCGGGCCGGCGCGCATCGAACTTGCCTCCGGGACGCGCCGCCGGCATCTCGGGCCGCCGCCCACCCGGCCGGTCGTCGCTGCGGCGTGCGGCCACCACCGGCTTCGGCGGCGCCTTCGGTGCGGGCGCGGGAGCGGCGGCGGCTTCCGAGCCGCCTTCCGCCGTGACGGGTTCGCCGGCGCTCTCGCCCTCCACCGCTGGCGCGGACGGTGCCGGAGCAGCCGCGGCCGGCGCCGGCGCGCCCGCCGCGGCAGCCGCCGCAGCCTGTTCATCGTCACGCGCACGCAGTGCCTGCTCCAGCGTCGCCATCGCGGTGCGGATCCTCTGCGCGTCGCCACTGGCCGTGGCTTCCTCCACGGCACGCGAGGCTTCCAGCACGGCGCGGTCGCGTCCGCTCATGGCGGCGGCCGCCTTTTCGCGGTCGGCCGTCTTGCGGTTGAACGCGTCGTCGATCGGCTTGCGGAACGCGTCCCACAGCTTCTGTTCCTGCTTGCGGTCCAGCGGGACCGTCTGCGCCTCGGCCTGCCAGCGCTGCTGCAGCGACTTGACCGCGTCGATGCGCAGCATGGGAGCGTCGCCGAGCAAGCGCGCTTCCTCGATCATGGCGTTGCGGCGCTCGATGCTGGCCTTCTGCGCCTGCTCCAGCGGCGCGGCCGCCTGGTTGATCGCGTCCTTCCACAGCGGCTGCAGTTCGGCGAAGGCCTTCTCGCTCAGGTGGCCGGCTTCGCGCCAGCGATCGGAGAACTGGTGCAGCGCGCGGTTGAACGACTTCCAGTCGCCTTGCTGCGGCTCGGGATGCGCCGCCGCCCAGCCCTTGACCTCCTCGATCAGCGCCAGCCGCGCCGTGCGATGCTCCGCGGCCTCGGACTTGACCCGGTCCAGCCATTCCTGCACCACCTTGTAGGCCTCGTTGCAGGCTTCGTCGAAGCGCTTCCACAACGCGTGGTTGGGCGGGCCGCCCTGGTCCACCTGCTTCCATTGATCGCGCAGGCTGCGCAGCGTCTCCTGCATCTTGCGGCCGCCATAGCGCGGCTTGCGCACGCTCGCGACGGCTGGCGCGGGAGCGGGTGCGGGTGCCTGCGGCGCATCGGCCGCGGGCTCGCCTTCCGCCGTCGCGGGCGCGGGGTCCGCCGGGGCCTGGCTCTCCGCCGGGGCTTGCGGCTTCGGGCCGCGCACCGGCACCATCTCGAACAACGCCTCGGCCTTGGCGACCAGTTCCTGGCGCAGCTGGTCCGCACGCCAGCGCTGCCAGCCCTCCAGCTCTGTCGCCGCGCCGAGCGCGGCGTGCGCCTGCGCCTCCAGCTTGTCGTCCACCAGCTTGCCGAATTCCTTCAGGGCATTCCGCAGCGCGTTCGCCGCGCCGGCACTGGCCTTGCCGTGACCTTGCGCCACTTCCTGTTCGACCTTCGCCAGCGCCTCGCCCACCACCTGGTTGGCCTTGGCGCGCTGCTCCGGGTCCACTCTCGGCCGAGCTGGCTTGGCCGGGGCGGCTTCCGGCGGCAGGCCGCGGGCCTGGCGCAGCTCATCGGCCCACACCGGCACGGGAGGCAGCGGTGCATTGGTGTCTTCCGCGGCGGCCGTGGCCTGCGCCAGCGCCGACTGGAAGGCGTCCCATACCGCCTGCAATTGCCCGCGCGAGGCCTCCAGCAGCGGCGGAAACCTCGGTTCCACGCTCACCCAGTTGGGATCCTCCAGCAGGGCCTGGGCCTGGGCCTGCCACTGCGGCACGTCCGTGCGCAGGGCATCCGCCGCAGCCTGGGCGTCGCGCCACGACTTCGTGGAAAGCACCTCGATGCGCTGCGCCAGCAGCACGGCTGCCTCGCGCTGCACCTGCACGCGGGTCTGCAGGTCTTCGATGCCCTTGATGCGGTCGGCCAGCTCGGTCTTCACGCCGGCCAGCGGCTCACGGCTGAGCGGGGCGCCGGCCTTGGCGGCGTCCCGCTGCCAGGCCATGGCGTCCGCGATGTTCAGGCGCGGCTGGGACAACAGCGCGCGCGCCTTCTCCGTCCATTCGGCGGCGATGGCCTCCTGCCCCTTGGCGCGCTTGATCTCGTCCAGCTTCTCGCGCAGCGGGCGGGCGGCGCCCTTGTCGCGGGCGCTCAGTTCCCGGAACACGTCCTGCATCTGCTCGGCGCTCGGCTCGCTCGCCAGCCAGTCGCGGACGCGGGCGGCCCGTTCGCCGGAAGTCGGTGCGGAGAAGGCACCCCCGGTCAGCGCATCCAGCGCGTGGGTGTCGTGGGATTTCAAGGAGCTCACTGCAAGTCGTTCGAAGGGGGAAAGGAAAGCCCCCGGTTGCGGGGGCAGGGGCCGTATTCTCGCCGCGAATTGGGATACCGGGGCCCAGGCGCGGTCATGGCCACGGCAACCCCCAAATAGAAAGCCCGGCCAGGCGCCTGAAGCAGCCTGCCGGGCTGACGGCGCGACCACTCGCTGCCGTCTGGGTTCGCGATGGGGACAAGGCGTCCGCATCGCGCCGGAGGCAAAGATTGCCTCCAAGAGGGGCCGGGGCTACCACGGGATGTGGCCCTACCGGCTGACGCCCAATCACTTGGGCCTGCTCAAGGTAGTCCACCCCTGCGCGCTTTTCAAATCGATTTTTCAATCGCGGTGGGCGACACCATTGCCCGTTGTTCCACGGTCTCGGGTCATTCCTGACGACCCTGCTCGCTGAAAAGGTGCCCCGACAAGCGGTTTCCGGGCGTCGTAGCAGCAGAAACTGCTCCTGAAATGAGAGCGCTGGCCCCCTGTCAGCCATTGTCTTACAGGCTCCGGCGGGAATTTCCCACGAACTCCGCGGCTGGCTCAGCCCTAAATTAGGCAATCGATATGGCGGCAGATGCATATAGAACGCCGAAAACATCCTTGACCCGGCATTAAGGCCCTGCCTAGAATCCGCCCGTCCCGACGATCGTGCCGGGGCGACGACCAGATCAACCCGCTGCCGAACCCGGCTAAGTCCGGTTCGAAGCGCCTCCGGAATCCGGAGAGCTCGAGCCCGATGGCGTACCGATCCAAACGAGGAGCCGGAGCGTTGCTGCCCACAGGCGCACCTCCCCGACCCCCCGCGTAGAAAGGAAGTGCTATGACAGCGTTAGGAAAACTGGCCAGGGGCCTGCAGACATTCGTCGGCGACGTGGCCCAGGGCTTCTTCGAGATCACGCACAACGGCTTCGCGGTGGTGGGGCTGGCGACGGTGTTTTCCGTGCTCACCCTGCTCGCCCGGCCCGATTTGCGCCAGGTGGGCGAATCGCAGCTCATGACGTGGCTCCATGCCCGCCAGGCGCAGGCCCTGGGGTTTGTGCCCGAGCTGGATGCGATCGACCGCGCAACGGCGCTGAACCCCAAGGACCTGCCCAAGCAGCAGGCCGCGGTGGCCTATTGGATCAGCAAGAAGTACCGCGTGGCGCCCGAGCCGCTGTCGGCGCTGGTGGCCGAGGCCTACGAAATCGGCGGGAAGATGAACATCGACCCGACGCTGCTGCTGGCCGTGATGGCCGTGGAGTCCGGCTTCAACCCGTTCGCCCAGAGCCCGGTGGGCGCCCAGGGCCTGATGCAGGTGATGACGGGCATCCACAGCGACAAGTACGAAAGCTACGGCGGCAAGCTGGCGGCTTTCGACCCCGTCACCAACCTGCGCGTCGGCGCCAAGGTGCTGCAAGAGTGCATCCAGCGCGCCGGCTCGGTCCAGAACGGCCTGAAGTTCTACGTCGGCGCGGCCCTGCTGCCCCACGACGATGGCTATGCGGCCAAGGTGCTGGCCGAGCACGAGCGCCTGCGGCAGGTCGCCACCGGGCGCGCGGTTCCGCTCGTGACCCCGCCGATCCCGCTGCGCACCCTGGCGCCCGCGATCGCTCCCCAGACCGAGCCGGAGCAGGCCCAGCCCGCTGCGCCCCAGGTCACCTCCTAAGCTAAACTAGGCAGGCACGCGACTGGCGATAGGCGTCCCGCCCGGGGCGCTGACGTGGATCCATCCGGGGGCCCTGCCCCCGCACCAACCACTGGGGAGCGTGCCACGCGCGTGCCACGCGCGTGACCCGCCGTTCGCCTGGGCAGCCCTCGTCATCGACAGGGAACCAAAGGACTGCCATGTACGACCGCAACACCCTCATCGAACAGACCGACCCTGAACTCTGGGCCGCCATCCAGGCCGAGAACCGCCGCCAGGAAGAGCACATCGAGCTGATCGCCAGCGAGAACTACGCCTCGCCCGCCGTCATGGCGGCC
>JAJNBO010000147.1 GCA_021156245.1 Ramlibacter sp.
CCTCGGCCTGCTGCGCCATCAAGCCGACGTTCGGCACGGTGCCCATGGTCTTGGGATCGAAGTTGCCGTGCCACTTGCAGAAGTTGATGATCTCCTGGTAGATGCGGGCGAAGGTCGACTCGGGGATCACCGCCTTCACTTCCTTCAGGCGGCCGTCGGCGCCGTACATCTTGCCGCCGGCGCGGATCATGGCCGGCATCGACGCGTCGACGATGACGTCGTTGGGCGAATGGAAGTTGGTGATGCCCTTGGCAGAATCCACCATCGCCAGCGCGGGGCGGTTCTCCAGGCAGGCATGCAGGTCGCGCTTGATCTCGTCCTGCTGCGACTGCGGCAGGCTCGAAATCTTGTCGTACAGGTTGGCCATGCCGTTGTTGACGTTCACGCCCAGTTCGTCGAACAGCTTGCCGTGCTTCTCGAACGCTTCCTTGAAGAAGGTGCGAACGCAGTGCCCGAACACGATGGGGTGCGAGACCTTCATCATGGTGGCCTTCACGTGCAGCGAGAACATCACGCCGGTTTCCTTGGCGTCGTCGATCTGCTTCTGGTAGAAGGCCAGCAGCGCCTTCTTGCTCATGAACATCGAGTCGATGATTTCGCCTTCGAGCAGCGACACCTTCGGCTTGAGCACCAGCGTCTTGCCCGACCTGGTGACCAGCTCCATCTTGACGTCACGGGCCTTGTCGAGGGTCAGGGACTTTTCGCTGGCGTAGAAGTCGCCACCGACCATGTGCGAGACGTGCGTGCGCGAAGCGGGGCTCCACTCGGCCATGCTGTGCGGGTTCTTGCGGGCGTATTCCTTGACAGCCTTGGGCGCCCGGCGGTCGGAGTTTCCCTCGCGCAGCACCGGGTTCACTGCCGAACCCAGCACCTTGGAATAGCGCTGGCGGATCGCCTTTTCCTCGTCGGTCTTCGGGTTCTCGGGGTACTCCGGAACCATGTAGCCCTTGCCGCGCAATTCCCGGATGGCGCCCACCAGCTGGTTCTGCGAGGCGCTGATGTTCGGCAGCTTGATGATATTGGCGTCGGGCTGCAGCGTCTTCTTGCCCAGCTCGGCCAGCGTGTTGGGGGCCTTCTGCGAGTCGCTCAGGAAATCCGGGAACTCGCCCAGGATCCGGTTGGCCACGGAGATGTCGCTCTCCACCACCTCGATGTCCGCCGCCGCGGCGAACGTGCGCACGATGGGCAGGAACGAGTGCGTGGCCAGGTACGGGGCTTCGTCGGTCAGCGTATAGATGATCTTGGAACGGTCAGCAGCCAAGGGATGTCTCTCAGAAGTTGGGGGGAGGTGGGCGATCGCCACGATGCGGCGGTGCATTTTACGCTGTGGGAGCTGGACATGAAAAAGCCGCCCGAAGGCGGCTCGTCCGGTCTGACGCGGGACTCACATGTTGTCGATCATCACCTGCCCGAACCCGGAGCAGCTGACCTGCGTCGCGCCTTCCATGAGGCGGGCGAAGTCGTAGGTGACCTTCTTCGACAGGATCGACTTCTCGAGCGACGAGATGATCTTGTCGGCCGCCTCCGTCCAGCCCATGTGGCGCAGCATCATCTCGGCGGAAAGGATCTCCGAGCCGGGGTTCACGTAGTCCTTGCCGGCGTACTTGGGCGCGGTGCCATGGGTGGCCTCGAACATCGCCACCGAGTCGCTCATGTTGGCGCCCGGCGCGATGCCGATGCCGCCGACCTGCGCGGCGAGCGCATCGGAGATGTAGTCGCCGTTCAGGTTGAGGGTGGCCACCACGCTGTATTCCGCCGGGCGCAGCAGGATCTGCTGCAGGAAGGCGTCGGCGATGGCGTCCTTGACGACGATGTCCTTGCCAGTGCGCGGGTTCTTGAACTTCATCCACGGGCCGCCATCGATCTCGACCGCGCCGAACTCCTTGCGCGCCAGCTCGTAGCCCCAGTCCCGGAAGCCGCCTTCCGTGAACTTCATGATGTTGCCCTTGTGCACCAGGGTGACGGAGGGGCGGTCGTTGTCGATCGCGTACTGGAACGCCTTGCGCACCAGGCGCTCGGTGCCTTCCACCGACACCGGCTTGATGCCGATCGCCGACGTCGCGGGGAAGCGGATCTTGCGCACGCCCATCTCCTTCGTCAGGAAGTCGATGATCTTCCTGGACTTGTCCGAGCCCGCTTCGTACTCGATGCCGGCATAGATGTCCTCCGAGTTCTCGCGGAAGATCACCATGTTGGTCTTCTCGGGCTCTTTCAGCGGCGACGGCACGCCCTTGAAGTACTGGATCGGGCGCAGGCAGACGTAGAGGTCCAGTTCCTGCCGCAGGGCCACGTTCAGGGAACGGATGCCGCCGCCCACGGGGGTGGTGAGCGGGCCCTTGATGGACACGACGTATTCGCGGGAGGCCGCCAGCGTCTCGTCCGGCAGCCAGACGTCGGGGCCGTAGATCCGGGTCGCCTTCTCGCCCGCAAACATCTCCATCCAGTGGATCCTGCGCTTGCCGCCGTAGACCTTCTGCACCGCGGCATCCACCACCTTCAGCATCACCGGCGTGATGTCGACCCCGGTGCCGTCCCCCTCGATGTACGGGATGATGGGTTCGTCCGGCACGTTCAGCGACATGTCGCCGTTGACGGTGATCTTCTGTCCCTGCGACGGGATCTTGATGTGCTGGTAGGCCATCCGGAAATTCTAGTCCCCAACTTCCGAAGCACCTTCCTGGTGCGCGCACACCGCCTTGTCAACCGTTTGACCTACTGTCGCGTTGCCGGAGGGTCGGGCATCCGCCGGACACTTTCAAAACGATCGATCTGAAGGAAAGAAACATGAACAAGCTCCTCGCCACGCTGGTCGCCGGCCTCTTCTCCGCCGCCGTCTTCGCCCAGGCCACCCCCGCCACGCCCGCGACCCCCGCCACGCCGGCAACCCCCGCCGCTGCCGCGAAGGCCGCCCCCGTGAAGGCCGAAGCGAAGAAGGACGAGAAGGCCGTCGCCAAGAAGGCGGACACCAAGAAGGCCACCGCCAAGAAGGAAGTGAAGAAGGAAGAGAAGAAGTCGTAATCGGCTGCTTCCCGCGCAAAGCGCCAAGCCCCCTTCCGGGGGCTTTTCTTTTGGGAGCACGGGAATACCCCGAGTGCCGGGCCCGCACACAATAGCGGCATGAAGAAGTTGCTCGCCCTCGCCGCCCTGGTCGTCGCCGTCACCGCGCAGGCCGACGAACCCCAGATGAACCTGCCCCGCGTGCGGCTCACCACCGGCATGCACGCCATCGACGCGCAGGTCGCGTCCACCCCCGACCAGCGCATGACCGGGCTGATGCACCGCAAGGAGATGCCCCAGAACGAGGGCATGCTGTTCGTCTTCGAATCGCCCAGCCAGCAGTGCTTCTGGATGAAGAACACGCTGCTGCCGCTGTCCATCGCCTTCGTGGCCGACGACGGCACCATCGTCAACATCGACGAGATGAAGGCGCAGACGCTGGACTCGCACTGCTCCGAGCGGCCGGTGCGTTACGTGCTGGAGATGAACACGGGCTGGTTCGCCCGCAAGGGGATCAAGGCGGGGGCCAAATTGGCGGGGCCCCCGTTCCGCTGACGCTCAACCGAAATTTTTCGCGGCGAAGTCCCAGTTCGCCAGCTTGTCGAAGAAGGTCTCGACGAACTTCTGGCGCGCGTTGCGGTAGTCGATGTAGTACGCGTGCTCCCACACGTCCACCGTCAGCAGCGCGCGGTCGGCGGTGGTCAGCGGCGTGCCTGCGGCGCCGGTGTTGACGATGTCGACCGTGCCGTCCGGCTTCTTCACGAGCCACGTCCAGCCGGAGCCGAAGTTGCCCACGGCCGACTTGACGAACGCTTCCTTGAAAGCCTGGTGGCTGCCCCACTTGGCGTTGATCGCATCGGCCAGCGGGCCCTTGGGCTCGCCGCCGCCCGACGGCTTCATGCAGTTCCAGAAGAAGGTGTGGTTCCAGATCTGTGCCGAGTTGTTATAGATGGCGCCGGAGGACTTCTTGATGATGTCCTCGAGCGGCATGTTCTCGAATTCCGTGCCGGCCTGCAGCTTGTTCAGGTTGTCGACGTAGGCCTTGTGGTGCTTGCCGTGGTGGTACTCCAGCGTCTCCTTCGAATAGGCGGGGGCCAGCGCATCGATCGGGTACGGCAGGGGGGGCAGGACGTGTTCCATGGCTCTTCTTCCTCGGGGGTTGTGTTTCGGACCGCCTGATTCTAGGCAGCATTCGGGGGCGGCGGCAGGACGCGCAGATCAACCTCGCCATCCGCAAGGGCTGCCTTCACGTGGCGCCCGGCGGGTGCGTCGCGCGCAGTGGTGATCGGGTGCCCGCTGTGGGCGTCGGTCAGCAATGCGTAGCCGCGCTGGAGCACCAGCCGCGGGTCGAGCAGCTGGAGGCGCAGTTCGTAGCGCTCGCAGCGCCTGTGCGCGTGCGTCACGCGGTCGGCCACGCGCGTGCGCAGGCTGGTGTTCGACGCAGCCAGTTCGTCCCGTGAACGCTGCAGCCGGTTCGCGAGCGCATGCCGCAGGCGCTGCGCCTGCCGCTCGATCCGCAGGTGCTGCTGGGCCGTGCGGGTGGAGGGCCGGCCGAGGTGCGCCGCGGCCTGGTCCAGCCGCTGGCTGGCGCGGTCGACGCGGCGGAAAGCGGCTTCCTGCAGGCGCTCGTGCATCATGCCCAGCGCTGCGACCCACGTCTCCAGCGGCTGGACGGCCATTTCCGCGGCGGCGGTGGGGGTCGGCGCCCGAAGGTCCGCGCAGAAGTCCGCGATGGTGAAGTCGGTCTCGTGCCCGACGCCGCTCACCAGCGGAACGGGGCTCTGGACGATGGTGCGGGCCAGCTGCTCGTCGTTGAAGGCCCAGAGATCCTCGATCGAGCCGCCGCCGCGCACCAGCAGGATCACGTCCAGCTCGCCTTGCCCGGCCATCCGGTACAGGGACTGCAGGCCCGCAACCAGTTCGCCCGGCGCGTGGGCGCCCTGTACGGCCGCCGGCGCCAGCACCACGCGCACATGCGGCGCGCGCCGCCGCAGGCACGTCACCACGTCGTGCAGCGCCGCCGCGCCGAGGGAAGTGACGATGCCGATGGCGCGCGGCAGCAGCGGCAGCTCCCGCTTGCGCGCGGAATCGAACAGGCCTTCCGATTCCAGCTTCGCCTTCAGGCGCAGGAACTGCTCGAACAGGGCGCCCTGCCCGGCGCGCCGCATGCTTTCCACGACCAGCTGGAGGTCGCCGCGCTGCTCGTACACGCCCAGGCGGCCCGTCACCTCGACCAGCTCGCCGTCGCGCGGCGAGAAATCGAGCAAGCTGGCGGACCGGCGGAACATGGCGCAGCGGACCTGCCCCTGCGCGTCCTTGAGCGAGAAGTAGCAGTGGCCGCTGGCCGCGCGCGAGAAGCCGGTGATCTCGCCGCGCACCGTCACGGGGTTGAAGCGTGCCTCCAGCGCATCCGCCACGGCGCGGCAGAGTGCGCCGACCGCCCAGACGCGGCGCGCGATGCCCGGGCCCTGGGCTCCGTCCGTCAACAAACCAGGCACCTGCAAGGGTTTACCCCATGGAATTTCATCCACAGCGCGCAGGTCGCCGCGGAAGTTGGCGGCACGCCGCCGCGAAGGCGCATTTTTCGGAGCAAGTCCTTGATTCGAAAAGGATTTTTCCTGCTCATTTGGTCATCGATCTGTCACAGTGCAGTATTGGCGCGGCCTGGCGCGATGGGGAGGGGTGCTTCTCAACAAAGTTATCCACAACTTTTGTGAGTGTCGTCCTACGGCCACGGCGCTGCGTCCTACAGTCCGCAAGTCCGCGATAATCCGCCGCACGCAGGCGCCCGAAACAGCGCCTTGAGAAGCAGTACACCCGGCGGGAGACCCCTTTTTGTTTTCGATCATACAAGCCGCAGGCTGGCCGATCTGGCCGCTGGTTGCCTGCTCCATCCTCGCCCTCGCCCTGATCATCGAGCGATTCCTGAGCCTGAAGACGGCCAAGATCGCGCCGCCGCGGCTGCTGGACGAGGCGCTGGCCGTTTCGCGAAATTCCGTCCCGTCCCCCGACGTCGTGGCGCAGCTCGAGCAGAACTCGGCCCTCGGCGAAGTGCTGGCCAGCGGCTTCCGCGCCCTGAACTCCGACCCGCGCTGCACCGAGGCCGACCTGCGCGCCAGCATGGAAAGCACCGGCCGCAAGGTGGCGCATCGCCTGGAGCGCTACCTCACGGCGCTCGCCACCATCGCCTCCGCGGCGCCGCTGCTCGGCCTGCTCGGCACCGTGATCGGGATGATCGAGATCTTCGGCTCGCAGTCGCCCACCGGAGGAACCACCGGTGGCAACCCGGCGCAGCTGGCCCACGGCATTTCGGTGGCGCTCTACAACACCGCCTTCGGCCTGATCGTCGCGATCCCTGCGCTCATCTTCTGGCGCTACTTCCGGGCGCGCGTGGACGAGTACCTGCTGACGCTCGAGCTGGCCTCCGAGCGCTTCGCGCGCCACCTCAACCACCTTCGCATCCGGGCGTGACATGAACTTCCGCCCGCGCGCCAAGGAAGAGCCGGAGATCAACCTGATCCCGTTCATCGACGTGCTGCTGGTGGTGCTCATCTTCCTGATGCTCACCACGACGTACAGCAAGTTCACCGAGATGCAGCCGCGCGAGGTGGTGGTCGCGGTCTCCGCCGACGGCCGCTACATGATCAACCGGCAGCCGGTCGGCAGCCGCAGCACCGAAGCGCTCTCGCAGGCGCTGGTGGAGGCCGCGAAAGCCGGCAAGGAAACGGTGGTCATCATCAGCGCCGATGCCACGGCCACCCACCAGTCCGTGATCACCGTCATGGAGGCCGCGCGGCGCGTCGGACTGACGCAGATCACCTTCGCCACGCAATCCTCGGCACAGGCCGGGGGCAAGTAGCCGCATGCGACAGGCGCTGCAGCGCGCCTGGCTGCGCCGCGGCCTGCTGGCGTGGCTGCTGTTGCCGCTCTCGGGCCTTTACGCGGCCGGCGCGGCGCTCCATCGATTTCCCTATCGCAGCGGACTGCGACGCCCGCAACGCCTGCCGGTGCCGGTCATCGTCGTGGGCAACGTGGTGGCCGGCGGCGCGGGCAAGACGCCAGTGGTGCTGGCCCTGCTCGCGCACCTGCGGCAGCGCGGCATCCAGGCGGGCGTCGTGTCGCGCGGCTACGGGCGCAGCGGCGCCGGCGTGATCCAAGTGCGCGAAGACGACGCGCCGCACCGCACCGGTGACGAGCCGCTGCTGGTGCGGCGCAAGTCCGGCGCGCCCGTGTTCGTGGGGCGCCGGCGCGTCGAGGCCGCACGCGCCCTGCTCCATGCGCATCCTGCCACGCAGGTCATCGTCAGCGACGACGGCCTGCAGCACCACGACCTTGCGCGCGACATCGAGATCTGCGTGTTCGACGGGCGCGGCATCGGCAACGGCTGGCTGCTGCCCGCCGGCCCCCTGCGCGAAGGCTGGCCGCGCCAGGTGGACTTCGTGCTGGCGCATGGCGCCCCGCCGGCCATCCAGGGCCAGGCGCTGCAGCGCCAGCTGGCGACGCATGCGGTGCGCGCGGACGGGACGCGACGCAGCCTGGCCGAACTGGCGCGCGATCCGATGGTCCATGCGCTGGCCGGCATCGCCCAGCCGGAGAGCTTCTTCGCGATGCTGCGTGCCGCCGGCGTGCCACTCGCCGGCGCGCACGCCCTGCCCGACCATCACGACTTCGCGGCGGCGCTGCCCGTGCCCGGCGAGGCGACGCTCGTGTGCACGGAGAAGGACGCGGTGAAGCTCTGGGCGTCCCGCCCGGATGCCTGGGCGGTGCCCTTGCAGGTGGCGTTGCCGGAGCGCTTCGTCGCCGAATTCGATCGGTGGCTGGACGCGCGGCTATCATCGCCGCATGGATCCCCGCCTCCTTGAGCTGCTCGTCTGCCCCGTGACCAAGGGGCCGCTGGACTTCGACCGCGAGCGGCAGGAGCTGCTGTCGCGCAGCGCACGCCTCGCGTATCCCGTGCGCGATGGCATCCCGGTCCTGCTGGAGGAAGAGGCGCGCACCCTCAGCGACGAGGAACTCGAACGCCTGCCGGCACGCACGCCCCTGGTGTAAGCGCGTGAGCTTCACGGTCCTCATCCCGGCGCGGCTCGCCTCCACCCGCCTGCCCGACAAGCCGCTCGCCGACATCGGCGGGCTCCCGATGGTCGTGCGCGTGGCGCAGCGCGCGGAGCAATCCTCCGCCGCTCAGGTGGTGGTCGCGGCGGACAGCAAGCGCATCGCCGATGCCTGCAGCGCGCACGGCGTGCGCGCGGTGCTGACCAGGCCGGACCACCCATCGGGCAGCGACCGCCTCGCGGAAGCCTGCGAGCAGCTGGGCCTGTCGGGCAAGGACGTGGTCGTCAACGTGCAGGGCGACGAGCCCCTGATCGACCCGGGCCTGATCGACGCGGTCGCGGCCCTGCTGCGCGAGCGGCCGCAGGCCAGCATGAGCACCGCCGCGCATGCGATCGACGCGCTGGCGGACTTCGTGAACCCGAACGTGGTGAAGGTGGTGCTGCAGTCGGATGGCCTGGCCCTGTATTTCAGCCGCGCGCCCATCCCGTGGTCGCGCGATGCGTTCGCGCAAGGCATCACCACGCTGCCCGATCCCTCGCCGCTGCGCCACATCGGCATCTACGGCTACCGCGCCGGATTCCTGCGCGATTTCCCGCGCATGCCGCAGGCGCCGGTCGAGTCCTGCGAGGCGCTGGAACAGCTGCGCGCACTGTGGCACGGGCATCGCATCGCGGTGCACGTGAGCGCCGTTGCGCCCGGTCCCGGCGTCGACACGCCGCAGGACCTGGAGCGTGTCCGCAAGCTGTTTTCCGCAGCGTAGCCGCGTGGGGGTGCGTGCTATCCTCTGCGCCAACAGGCGCGACGGCCGGCCCCTGCGGCCGCGGCCCGCAGTGCCGAGCGAATCCAACCATCCGAGGACT
>JAJNBO010000148.1 GCA_021156245.1 Ramlibacter sp.
CCACCCGCCATCGACAAGCTGCGCAAGAGCGGCGCCACCAAGGTGAAGGTGGCCGTCAGCGACATCGATGGCATCCTGCGCGGCAAGTACCTGCACATCGACAAGTTCGAGGGCGCCGCCACCGGCGGCTTCGGATTCTGCGACGTGGTGCTGGGCTGGGACATGCTGGACGTCACCTACGACAACACCAGCGTCACGGGGTGGCAGCACGGCTTCCCCGATGCGCTGGCGGCGGTGGACCTGGGCACGGCGCGCAACGTGCCCTGGGACAACGACGTGCCCTTCTTCCTGGGCGAGTTCGTCAACGAAGACCGCTCGCCGCATCCGCTGTGCCCGCGCCAGGCGCTCAAGCGCGTGCTGGCACGCGCCGAGAAACTCGGCTACCAGGTGATGACGGGCATGGAGTTCGAGTGGTTCAACTTCCGCGAAACGCCGCAGACCTGGGCGCAGAAGAACGGCCAGCCGCCGGAGCCGATCACGCCGGGGATGTTCGGCTATTCGCTCCTGCGCATGGCCGACAACCCGGGCTTCTTCAACGCGTTGATGGACGAGATGCTCGCCTTCGACGTGCCCATCGAAGGCCTGCACACCGAAACCGGGCCCGGCGTGTATGAAGCCGCGATCGCTTTCTCGCCCGCGCTGGAGCAGGCGGATCGCGCGATCCTGTTCAAGACCGGCGCACGCGAAATCGGCAAGCGCTTCGGCATCATGCCGACCTTCATGGCCAAGTGGAGCCAGAAGTATCCGGGCTGCAGCGGCCACATCCACCAGAGCCTGTCCGACGGCAAGACCAACCTGTTCTACGACGCCAGCGCGCAGCGCAAGATGAGCGCGCTGTTCGAGAGCTACCTCGCGGGCCAGGTGGCGTGCATGATGGACTTCGGCCCGATGATCTGGCCCACCATCAACAGCTACAAGCGCCTGGTCGACGGCTTCTGGGCCCCGGTCAAGCCGACCTGGGGCATGGACAACCGCACGGCCAGCTTCCGCGTGCTGGCGGGTTCGCCCAAGGCCACGCGGCTGGAGACGCGTTGCCCCGGTTCCGACGTGAACCCCTATCTCGCCATGGCCGCCGTGATCGCCGCCGGCATGCACGGGGTCGAGAAGGGCCTGAAGCTCACCACGCCGCCCATCACCGGCACCAATCAGGGCAGCGAGCACGTGCCGCGCGCGCCGCGCACGCTGATCGAGACCACGCAGGTGTTTCTGAAGTCCGAGGTCGCGCGCGACTGGCTGGGCGACACCTTCGTGGAGCACTATGCCGCGACGCGCGACTGGGAATGGCGCCAGTGGCAGGACGGCGTGACCGACTGGGAATTGAAGCGCTACTTCGAGATCATCTGATGCTGGTGAGGATGCTGGGTCCCGCAGACGCCACGCTGGTTCGCTCGCTGCGGCTGCGTGCGCTGCGCGAGCATCCCGACGCCTTCACCTCCAGCTACGAACAGGACCGCGACCTGCCGGTGGAGGCCACGGCGCAGCGCCTCTCGGCTCATCCTTTCTGGGGCGCGTACCATCACGCGGAGCTGTGCGGGTTCGTCGGGCTCGAGCGGGAACTGCGTCCGAAGAGCCGGCACAAGGCCACCGTCATGGGCATGTACGTCGCGCCCGAGGCCGGTGGCCACGGCGTCGGCCGCAGGTTGCTCGATGCCCTGATCGCGCATGCACGAATGAACGGAGTCGAGTCCCTCGTCCTGACCGTGACCGACGGCAACGAACGCGCGCAGCGCCTGTACGAGGCCGCCGGTTTCCGCTCCTTCGGCATCGAGCCGGACGCCATCCGCGTCGCGGGCCGTCCGTACGCCAAGAACCACATGCACCTGAACCTGGCCCCCACACCATGAGCCTTTCCGCCTTTTCCTTTCCCACCGCCATCCAGTTCGGGCCTGGTGCCCGCAAGGAGGTCGGCAGGCACCTGCTGGAGCAAGGGCTCCGGCGGCCGCTGATCGTGACCGACAAGGCCCTGGGCGCGCTGCCGGTGCTCAAGGAGTTCCAGACGCACCTTCAGGGCCTGGACGTGGCCGTGTTCTCCGGCGTGTTCGGCAATCCCACGGCCAGCCAGGTGATGGCAGGCGCCGCGGCGTACAAGGAACATCGCGCGGACTGCGTCATCGGTTTCGGCGGCGGCGCCGCGCTGGACGTGGCCAAGGTGGTGGGCATCGCGGCCACGCACGAGGGCGACATCATCGAGTACGTATGGGACCACCCGCAGGTTCGGCCGATCACGAACGCGCTGCCCTACTTCGTCGCGTTGCCCACGACCTCCGGCACCGGTTCGGAAGTGGGCCGGTCTTCCGTCGTCAGCGAGGACGACACGCATTTGAAGCGCGTGGTGTTCAGCGCCAAGATCCTGGCCCGCAAGGTGTTCGCCGATCCCGAGCTGACGCTGGCCCTGCCGCCCCACGTCACCGCCGCGACCGGCATGGACGCGCTCACGCACAACATCGAAAGCTACCTGTCGCCGGCCTACCATCCGCTGTGCGACGGCATCGCACTGGAAGGCGCGCGCATCGCCGCGCGCTCGCTGCTCAAGGCGGTGAAGGAGCCGGGCGACATCGCGGCGCGCAGCGACATGATGATGAGCTCCATGATGGGCGCTATCGCCTTCCAGAAGGACCTGGGCGCGGTGCACTCCTGCGCGCACGCGCTGGGCGCGGTCGCCGACCTGCACCATGGGCTGGCGAACGCACTGATGATCGACGCGGTGCTGGATTGGAACTACGAGATGGTGCCGGAGAAGTTCGACGAGCTGGCGCACGTCTGCAAGGTGCCGGGCGGCGGCAAGGCCTTCGTGCCGTGGCTCAAGCAGTTGAAGCAGAGTATCGGTATTACGGGCACGCTGTCTTCGCACGGCGTGAAGCCCGAGCAGATCCCGAAGCTGGTGGACATCGCGGTGAAGGACATCTGCCACCAGACCAATCCGCGGCCGGTGACGGCGGCGGACTTCGAGCGCCTGTTCCAGGCGGCGATGTGATGATGACACGTGGTCATTCCCGCGCAGGCGGGAATCCAGGACGTCCTGGATCCCTGCCTCGGCGGGGATGACGGGAGAACGATATGGACCGCCTCAAGATCGGCATCAGCGCCTGCTTCTTCCATCCGGACGGGGAGCGCAAGGCCGCGCCGCAGAAGACCTTGCTGTGGATCGAGCAGTCCACGGCGCACTGGGTGATGTCCGAAGGCGCGCTGCCGGTGATGATTCCGTCCTTCGACGGCGCGACCTACCGGCAAGGCGGCGTCAGCGTGAACGACTACGTGAACTGGCTCGACGGCATCGTCATGCACGGCGGCGCGGACGTGTGGCCGGGCAGCTATGGCGAGGAGCCGCTGCGGCCCGAATGGCATGGCGACCGGCTGCGCGACGCCTACGAGATCGCGCTGGTCAAGGCGTTCTCCGCTGCGGGCAAGCCGGTGTTCGGAATCTGCCGCGGCCTGCAGTTGATCAACGTGGCGCACGGCGGCACGCTCTACCAGGACATCGCCACCCAGAAGCCGGGCGCACTGGTGCATCGCGATGCCGATGCGTACGACATGAACTTCCACCAGGTCGACATCCTGCCGGGCAGCCGGCTTGCCCAGCTGCTGCCGCCCGGCCGCCACAAGATCAACAGCGTGCACCACCAGGGCATCAAGGAGGTCGCGCCCGGCTTCCAGGTGGAAGCCGTGTCGCCGGAGGATGGGGTCGTCGAGGCGATCCGCCACACCGGCAGTCCTTATGTCGCCGCCGTGCAATGGCACCCTGAATTCCACCGCCCCGAGCTCGGCGTCGTCGACGACACGCCGCTGCTGCGGGACTTCCTGGAGGCCGCGCGCGCGGCCCGCAACCGATGAGCACCCTTCCCATCCGCAATCCGGCCACGGGCGAACTGATCACCGAACTGCCGGCCGACGACGCCGCGTCGGTTCGCAAGAAGACCCTCGCTGCAGGCGTCGCCCAGCCCGCATGGGCCGCCCGACCGCTGGCCGAACGCAAGAAGTGCATCGAGGGCTTCCGCGCCGGCGTGGTGCGCGACCTCGAGCAGCTCGCGCAGGTGATGACGCGCGAGACCGGCAAGCCGATCAAGATGTCGCGCAACGAGTTGAACGGCTTGTTGCCCCGCATCGATTTCTTCCTGGCGGAGGTCGACAAGGCCATCGCCGCGGAGACCGTGTACGACGAAGGCGGCATGCGCGAGCAGATCCAGCACGAGCCGCTCGGGCTGGTCGCCAACATCTCCGCCTGGAACTATCCCTGGTTCGTCGGCTGCAACGTCATCCTGCCGGCGCTGCTCACCGGGAACGCCGTGCTGTACAAGCCCTCCGAGTACGCGGCGATGACGGGCCTGGAGATCACGCGGCTGCTGCACGAAGCCGGCGTGCCGAAGGACCTGATGGCCTGCCTGGTTGGCGCCGGCGAAGTGGGGGCGGCCCTGCTCGCGCAGCCCGTCGACGGCGTCTTCTTCACGGGATCGCACGGCACTGGGCAGCGCATTGCCGAAGCGGTGGGCAAGCGCTTCATCAAGCTGCAGCTGGAGCTGGGTGGCAAGGACCCTACGTACGTCTGCGACGACGCCGACCCGGCGGCCGCCGCCGAGTCCCTGGCCGACGGCGCGATGTACAACACCGGCCAGAGCTGCTGCTCGGTCGAACGCATCTACGTGCACGAGAAGGTGCATGACCGCTTCGTCGATCACTTCGTCAAGACGGTGCGCGGCTACAGGATGGGCGACCCGGCCAGCGAGGACACCTACATCGGCGCGATCACGCGCGAGCCCCAGCTGAAGGTGCTCGACCACCAGGTGGCGGACGCCCAGCGCAAGGGCGCGTCCCTGCTGCTCGGCGGCCGCAAGGGCAAGGGGCCGGGCAACTGGTACGAACCCACCGTGATGACCGACGTGACCCACGAGATGGAGATCATGCAGGAGGAGAGCTTCGGTCCCATCATCGGCATCCAGAAAGTGGCGAGCGACGAGGAAGCCGTCCGCCTGATGAACGATACGCGCTACGGCCTGACGGCGGGCGTGTTCACGCGAGACGAGGAACGCGCGCGCAGCGTGTTGTCGCGCGTGCACGCCGGCAGCGTCTACTGGAACTGCTGCGACCGCGTCAGCCCGCGCCTGCCGTGGAGCGGGGTCGGCGACTCGGGCGTGGGCCTCACGCTGTCCAGCTACGGCATCCAGACCTTCACCCGGCCCAAGGCGTGGCACCTGCGCAAGCCCGCCTGACGCTGTTCGACCTGGACCACACGCTGCTGCACGGCGACAGCGACGTGCTCTGGTGCGAGTTCCTCATGGACGAGGGCGTCCTCGAACGCAAGGCCTTTGCCGCGCGCAACGCCGACATGGAGGCCCGCTACCGTGCGGGCACGGTCGGCGTGGAGGAGTTCGCGCACTTCTACGTGGGCACGCTCGCGGGCCGCAGCCCGGCGGAGTGGGAGCCGCTGCGGCGCCGCTTCATGCGCGAGGTGGTCGCGCCGCGCATCCCGCGCGATGCGACGAAGCTGGTGAACCAGCACCTGGAGGCCGGTGACCTGGTGGTGATGACCACGGCCACCAACCGCTTCATCACCGAGATGACGGCGCGCCACTTCGACATCCCCTATCTGCTGGCGACCGTGCCCGAGCTCGTGGGCGGCAAGTTCACGGGCCGCACCACCGGCACGCTCAACATGCGCGAAGGCAAGGTCACCCGGATCCGTGAATGGCTGCGCGAACGCGGACAGTCGCTGGCCGGTTTCGAGAGCACCGCCTACAGCGACTCGGTCAACGACCTGCCGCTGCTGGAAGCGGTCCGCCTGCCGGTGGCGGTGGACCCGGGCGCGCGGCTGGCGCAGATCGCCCGCGAAAGGAGCTGGAAGGTGCTGAATCTGCGCTAGGCCTTATGCTCGCGCCCGTGGAAAGTTCGATGCCCCCCACCGCTGCGGAGCCGATCCAGGCCGAAGTGCTCGTCATAGGCGCCGGACCGGCCGGCCTCGCCGTCGCCGCCTGCCTGGCGCAGCACGGCGTCCGCGCCGAGATCATCGAACGCGGCGAGGCGGTGGGGACGAGCTGGCGCAACCACTACCGGCGCCTGCGGCTGCACACCGTCAAGCAGCATTCGGCCTTGCCGCACCATCCCTATCCCAAGGACCACCCGCGCTACGTCGCGCGGGAGCAGGTGGTGGACTACCTCACCGGCTACGCGCACAAGTTCCAGCTGCAGCCGCGCTTCGGCGAGGAAGCCGAGTCCCTCACGCGCGAGCAGGGCCGCTGGCTCACGCGCTGCCGCAGCGGCCGCACCTTCCTGGCGCGCACCGTCGTGCTCGCCACCGGCGCCAACCGCCGCCCGAACCTGCCCTCCTTTCCGCTGGAGGACGGCTACCTGGGCCGCATCGTGCACAGCGAGAACTACCGCGACGCGCAGCCGTTCACGTCACAGCGCGTGCTGGTGGTCGGCATGGGCAACACGGGGGCGGAGATCGCCCTCGACCTGGCGCAGCGCGGTGCGAACGCGACGATCTCGGTGCGCTCGCCCGTGAACATCGTGCAGCGTGACGTGCTGGGCCGGCCCGTGCAGGTGACGTCCATCCTGCTGTCCAAGCTGCCCGACGGGCTGGCGGATGTGCT
>JAJNBO010000149.1 GCA_021156245.1 Ramlibacter sp.
GTCCACGGTGATCTTCTTGGAGAGGTCGCCGTTGGCCACCGCGATCGTCACTTCCGCGATGTTCCGCACCTGGTTCGTCAGGTTCGACGCCATCGAGTTGACGTTGTCGGTCAAGTCCTTCCAGGTGCCGGCCACGCCTTCCACGGCCGCCTGGCCACCCAGCTTGCCCTCGGTACCCACCTCGCGCGCCACCCGCGACACTTCGCCGGCAAAGGAGTTCAGCTGGTCCACCATCGTGTTGATGGTCTGCTTGAGCTGCAGGATCTCGCCGCGCACGTCCACCGTGATCTTCTTGGACAGGTCGCCGCGGGCGATGGCCGTCGCCACGTCCGCGATGTTGCGCACCTGCGCCGTGAGGTTGGACGCCATGAAGTTCACGGAGTCCGTCAGGTCCTTCCACGTGCCGGCCACGCCGGGCACCTGCGCCTGGCCACCCAGCTTGCCTTCGGTACCCACTTCGCGCGCCACCCGCGTCACTTCCGAAGCGAAGCCGTTGAGCTGGTCGACCATCGTGTTGATGGTGTTCTTCAGTTCCAGGATTTCGCCCTTCACCTCCACCGTGATCTTGCGCGAGAGGTCGCCGCGCGCCACGGCCGTCGTCACTTCCGCGATGTTGCGCACCTGGCCGGTCAGGTTGTTGGCCATCGAGTTGACGTTGTCGGTCAGGTCCTTCCAGGTGCCGGCCACGCCTCGCACCACCGCCTGGCCACCCAGCTTGCCTTCGGTACCCACCTCGCGCGCCACGCGCGTCACTTCCGAAGCGAAGCCGTTCAGCTGGTCCACCATCGTGTTGAGGGTGTTCTTCAGCTCCAGGATCTCGCCCTTCACGTCCACCGTGATCTTCTTGGACAAGTCGCCGTTGGCCACCGCGGTCGCCACATCCGCGATGTTGCGGACCTGCGCGGTCAGGTTGTTGGCCATGGAATTGACGTTGTCGGTCAGGTCCTTCCACGTGCCGGCCACGCCCGGCACCTGGGCCTGGCCGCCGAGCTTGCCTTCGGTACCCACTTCACGCGCCACCCGCGACACCTCGCCGGCGAAGCCGTTCAGCTGGTCCACCATCGTGTTGATGGTGTTCTTCAGTTCGAGGATTTCGCCGCGCACGTCCACGGTGATCTTCTTGGAGAGGTCTCCCCGCGCCACGGCGGTGGTCACTTCCGCGATGTTCCGCACCTGGTTCGTCAGGTTGGAAGCCATCGAGTTGACGTTGTCCGTCAGGTCCTTCCACGTGCCGGCCACGCCGGGCACCTGGGCCTGGCCACCGAGCTTGCCTTCGTTGCCCACGTCGCGCGCGACGCGCGTCACTTCGGAGGCGAAGCCGTTGAGCTGGTCCACCATCGTGTTGATGGTGTTCTTCAGCTCCAGCACCTCGCCCTTCACGTCCACCGTGATCTTCTTGGAGAGGTCGCCGTTGGCCACGGCGGTCGTCACTTCGGCGATGTTCCGCACCTGGCCGGTGAGGTTGGACGCCATGAAGTTCACGTTGTCGGTCAGGTCCTTCCAGGTGCCCGCGACGCCCGGCACCTGCGCCTGGCCACCCAGCTTGCCTTCCGTGCCCACTTCGCGCGCGACCCGCGTCACCTCGGAGGCGAAGCCGTTCAGCTGGTCCACCATCGTGTTGATGGTTTCCTTCAGGGCCAGGATCTCGCCCTTCACTTCCACCGTGATCTTGGACGAGAGGTCGCCCTTGGCGATGGCGGTCGCCACGCCGGCGATGTTGCGCACCTGGCCGGTCAGGTTGGACGCCATGGAGTTGACCGAGTCGGTCAGGTCCTTCCACGTGCCCGCGATGCCGGGCACCTGCGCCTGGCCGCCCAGCTTGCCTTCGGTTCCCACTTCGCGCGCCACGCGCGTCACTTCGGAGGAGAAGCCGTTGAGCTGGTCCACCATCGTGTTGATGGTTTCCTTCAGCTCCAGGATCTCGCCCTTCACGTCCACCGTGATCTTGCGCGAGAGGTCACCGCGCGCCACGGCCGTCGTCACCGTCGCGATGTTCCGCACCTGCGAGGTGAGGTTGTTGGCCATGGAGTTGACCGAGTCGGTCAGGTCCTTCCACGTGCCGGCCACGCCCGGCACCACGGCCTGGCCGCCCAGGCGGCCGTCGGTGCCAACCTCGCGCGCCACGCGCGTCACTTCCGAGGCGAACGAGCGGAGCTGGTCCACCATGGTGTTGGTGGCTTCCTTCAGCTGGAGAATCTCGCCGCGCACGTCCACGGTGATCTTCTTGGACAGGTCGCCGTTGGCCACGGCGATCGTCACGTCCGCGATGTTTCGAACCTGCGCGGTCAGGTTGCCGGCCATCTGGTTGACCGAGTCGGTGAGGTCCTTCCAGACGCCCGACACGCCCCTCACCTTGGCCTGGCCGCCCAGCTTGCCCTCGGTGCCCACTTCACGCGCCACGCGCGTCACTTCGGAGGTGAAGACCGACAGCTGCTCGATCATGCTGTTCACGAGCTTGGCGGAACGCAGGAACTCGCCCTTCAGCGGACGACCGTCCACCTGCAGGTCCATCGGCTGGCCGAGATCGCCCTTGGCCACCGCGCCGATCGTGCGGGCGATGTCCGCCGTGGGACGCACCAGGTCGTCGATGAGGGTGTTCAGGGAATCGACCTGGCCGGCCCAGGCGCCCAGGGCGCCCGGTGCGGAGATCCGCTGCGTGAGGCGGCCTTCCTTGCCCACCGTGTTGGACAGGCGTGCCGCTTCGGTCGTGATGCGCTCGGCGTTGGAGATGCTGTGATTGAAGGCCTCGGCGATGCGGCCGTCGACACCGGACCATTCCACCGGCAGCCGCACGTCGAAGTCGCCGTTGGCGAAGGACATCAGGGCGGCCAGCACCTGCCGCGACCGGGCATCCGCGGCGTCGGGGCCGAGCGTCTGGATGGGCGGAATCGTGACCTTGGGTGGCTTGGAAGCCGGGCGCGAGGCGGACTTGGCCGGGTTCTTCTTCTTCAGGGCAGGAGGCGTGGCGGCCTGGTCCATGGTGGCTCCGTGTACAGCAAGTGCCCCGGCGCCCTCCGCGCATCCAGCGCGAAATCAGACCGGCAGCACGAATAAAAAACGGTGCAAAAACGGCCGGACTTCGGTCGATCGTCCAGCCTCCGGGCGCAAGTGTCGACGTGAAAGTCTCCCGTCGTCGTAGGACGGGGCCGACACAGCAGGAATCAGGCTTCAGCCGTTCGGGGGAGTCACGAAAAATGCCGCATCCGGGGCATTTCGAACCAAGCCGATCCGCGCCGGTCAACCACTGGCAGCGGATCAGCAACCTGCCCTCGCGGGCGCGGTCAGCAGCCTATTCGGCCTTGGCGCCGGAGAACTGGACCGTCTTGGCCCACTTCTCGGTTTCCATGCGGTGGATCGCCCAGAACTGCTCGGGCGTACCCGGGATCGGCACGCCGCCCAGGTCGGCCAGCTTGGCCTTCATCACCGGGTCTGCCAGCGCGGCGTTGACCTCGCGGTTCAGGCGGGCGATGGCCGCGGCCGGCGTGCCTTTGGGGGCGGCGACGCCGAACCACGCGCTCGCTTCGTACCCGGGCACCGTCTCGGCCACGGTCGGCACGTCCGGCAGGGCCGGCGAACGTTGCGCGCTGGTCACTGCCAGGGCGCGGACGGAGCCCGCGCGGATGTGGCTGATGATCGAGGGCATGTTGTCGAAGATCACGTCGACCTGGCCGCCGATGAGGTCGACCGTCGCGGGACCGGCGCCCTTGTAGGGGACGTGCTTCATGTTCACGCCCGCCATGGACTTGAACATTTCGCCCGACAGGTGCACGGAGGTGCCCGAACCCGAGGAGGCCATGTTGACCTTATCGGGGTTCTTCTTGGCGTAGTCGATGAACTCCGCCACGGTCTTGGCGGGAAAGTTCTTCGTGACGGTCATCACGTTGGGAACGCGCACCAGCCCGGCAATGGGCACCAGGTCCTCGAGGAAGTTGAAGTTGAGCTTGGAATACAGGGTCGCGTTGATCGCGTTGGCGGGATTCACCAGGAAGATGGTGTAGCCGTCGGGGGCCGCCTTGACCGCCATCTCGGTGCCGATGTTGTTGCCCCCGCCGGCGCGGTTTTCGATCACGACCGCCTGGCCGAGTTTCTGCGAGAGGTGCTGGCCCATCAGGCGGGCCAGCAGGTCGGTGGTACCTCCGGGCGGATAGGACACGATCCAGCGAATGGGTTTGTTCGGGTAGTCGGACTGCGCTGCGGCGGGCAGCGCGACCATGCCGCACAGCAGCAGGGCGGCGGTCAGCATTCTCCGGATCGGACGCATGGTGTCTCCTGATGAAGGGTCGCGGCAGGCTAAGGGGCGGCTGCGCCAGCGTCAATCAGGGTTGCCGCGCATGACAGCGGTTCGCGACCCTCCAACAGCGCTGCGGGAAAGGCGACAGCGTCCTACATGACCAGTCGTGCTTGTGACGGACAGTGACCCTCGCGCTAACCGGGGGAAGACATGAAGGAGCACCTGAGCATTCTGGAAGCTGTCGGCGGCGCCGGCACGGAGTCCGCCATGGAACGCAAGGTCCTGGCGCGTGAACTGCCGCGACGGACCATCGCGCTCGTGCTCGCGGGCGGCCGGGGCTCCCGGCTGCATGAGCTGACCGATCGCCGGGCCAAGCCGGCCGTGTACTTCGGCGGCAAGTTCCGCATCATCGACTTCGCCCTGTCGAACTGCATCAACTCGGGCATCCGCCGCATCGGCGTGCTCACCCAGTACAAGTCGCACTCCCTGCTGCGCCACCTGCAGCGAGGGTGGAATTTCCTGCGCGGCGAAGCCAACGAATTCATCGACCTGCTGCCTGCGCAGCAACGGGTGAACGAAGCGTTCTGGTACCGGGGCACCGCAGACGCCATCACGCAGAACATCGACATCCTGCGCGCCTACGGCCCGGAGTACATCCTGGTGCTGGCAGGCGACCACATCTACAAGCAGGACTACTCGCTGATGCTGCTGGACCACGTGGAGAGCGGCGCCAAGTGCACGGTGGGCTGCATCGAGGTGCCGCGCATGGAGGCCACGGCGCTCGGCGTGATGCACGTCGACGCGGACCGCCGCATCACCGCCTTCCTGGAAAAGCCGAAGGACCCGCCCGCCATTCCCGGCAAGCCCGACAAGGCGCTGGGCAGCATGGGCATCTACGTCTTCGGCGCGGAGTACCTGTACAAGCTGCTCGAAGACGACCTGAAGGACGAGAACTCGGAGCACGACTTCGGCAAGAACGTGATCCCGCGCGTGGTGAAGGAAGGCGGCGCGCTGGCCCACCCGCTCAACCTGTCCAGCATCCCGTCCAGCACGCGCAGCCGGCCGTACTGGCGGGACGTGGGCACGGTGGACGCGTTCTGGGCCGCGAACCTGGACCTCGCCTCGGACCTGCCGGAGCTGAACCTGTACGACCGCGACTGGCCGGTATGGACCTACCAGGAGCAGCTGCCGCCCGCCAAGTTCGTGCCGGACGCGCACGGACTCAACGGGGAGACTTCCAACGTGCTGATCTCCGGCGGCTGCATCGTGATCGGCTCCAACATCCGCCGCGCCGTGCTCTTCTCCAGCGTGAGAGTGGACGCCTGCTGCACCATCACCGAGGCCGTCATCCTGCCGGACACGGTGATCGGCCGCGGCAGCCGCCTGACCAAGGTGGTGGTGGACCGCGGGTGCCACATCCCGGAGGGCACCGTGATCGGCGAGGACGCCGACGCGGACGCCCGGCGCTTCCATCGCTCCGAGGGCGGCATCGTGCTGGTCACCAAGGAAATGCTCGACAAGCTGGCCGCGTGATGCTGCTCGTTTCACTCGGCTAAACTCGCCCGCCTGAACCCGAACGCACAACAGATCTGGACCGCGCCCCGCTGGGCGCTCGCGCTGCTGCTTGCCCTGCTGGGCATGCTCGGCCCGTTCTCCATCGACACCTACATCCCCGCTTTCTCCGGCATGGCGAAAGCGCTGGACGCCACGCCCGTGGAAATGCAGCAGACGCTGTCTGCCTATCTGTTCGGCTTCGCGTTCATGAACCTGTTCCACGGCGCGCTGTCGGACAGCTTCGGCCGGCGGCCCGTGGTGCTGTGGGGCATTACGGTCTTCACGATCGCATCGGTGGGCTGCGCGCTGTCGCAGGACATCGCCCAGCTCGTGCTGTTCCGCGCGCTGCAAGGGCTGTCGACCGGCGCTGGCTGGGTGGTCTCGCGCGCGGTCATCCGCGACATGTTCCCGCCGGACCAGGCGCAGAAGGTCATGAGCCAGGTGACGATCTACTTCGGCGTGGCGCCGGCCATCGCGCCGGTGATCGGCGGCTGGCTGTTCGTGCATCTCGGCTGGCACAGCATCTTCTGGTTCCTCACGGCGATCGGCGCCGCGCTCTGGCTCGCGATCTACAAGCTGCTGCCGGAAACGCTGGACCGGCCGCAGCGGCAGCCATTCAATCCGCCCAACCTCATGCGCGGCTACTGGCAACTGCTGTCCAGCCCGCGCTTCCTGCTGCTGGCGCTGGCCAGCGGCATCCCGTTCAATGGCATGTTCCTCTACGTGCTGGCGGCCCCCGCGTTCCTGGGCGACCACCTGCAACTGGCGCCGACGCAGTTCTTCTGGTTCTTCCTGATCA
>JAJNBO010000150.1 GCA_021156245.1 Ramlibacter sp.
GTTCGGCACGGCCATCCTGCATCGCTTCCTGGACACGCCGATCGGCGAGATCCGCGTGTTCAGCCGCGACGAGAAGAAGCAGGACGACATGCGCAAGCGTTTCGCCAACGACAAGCTGAAGTTCTATGTCGGCGACGTGCGGGACTACGGCAGCATCCTGGGCGCGACGCGCGGCGTCGACTTCATCTTCCACGCGGCGGCGCTCAAGCAGGTGCCGTCCTGCGAGTTCCATCCGATGGAGGCCGTCAAGACCAACGTCATCGGCACGGAGAACGTGCTGGAGGCCGCCATCGCCAACGGCGTGAAGCGCGTGGTCTGCCTGTCCACCGACAAGGCCGTGTACCCGATCAACGCGATGGGCATCTCCAAGGCGCTGATGGAAAAGGTGATGGTCGCGAAGTCGCGCGCCAGCGGCGCCACGGTGATCTGCGGCACCCGGTACGGCAACGTGATGGCTTCGCGCGGTTCGGTCATCCCGCTGTTCGTGGAGCAGTTGCGGGCCGGCAAGCCGCTGACCGTGACCGACCCGGACATGACGCGCTTCATGATGACGCTGGAGGACGCGGTCGACCTCGTGCTCTACGCGTTCGAGAAGGGCGAGAGCGGCGACATCTTCGTGCAGAAGGCGCCCGCGGTCACCATCGAAGTGCTCGCCCGTGCGCTGCTGGAGGTGTTCGGCAAGCCGGAGCATCCCGTGCACGTGATCGGCACGCGGCATGGCGAGAAGAAGTACGAGGCGCTCCTGAGCCGCGAGGAAATGGCGGGCGCGCAGGACCTGGGCGGCTACTTCCGCGTGGTGCCGGACTTGCGCGACCTGAACTACGGCAAGTTCGTGGAGCAGGGCGAGCGGCGCATCAGCGATGCGCAGGACTACAACTCGCACAACACCCATCGCCTCGACCGCGAGGAGATGAAGGCCTTGCTGCTGAAACTGCCCTTCATCCGCGACCTGCTGGCCGGCAAGGATGCCCGGCCGACGGAGTGACGCGGTGAAAGTGGCCGTCACGGGGGCGGACGGCTTCATCGGCCAGAACCTGCGCGCGCACTTCATGGAGCGCAGGGACGTCGACGTCCTGCCGCTGACGCACGGTTCCACCGAGGCCGACTGGGCCGCCGCGGCGCGCGAGGCGGATGCCGTCTTCCATCTCGCGGGGGTCAACCGTCCGCAGGACCCGTCGGAATTCGCCACGGGCAACCGCGACCTCACCCGCCGGCTGTGCGAGCTCCTGCGCGGCACGGGCCGCGCCGTACCGGTGCTCTACACCTCGTCCATCCAGGCCGACCGGGACAATGCGTACGGCCGCAGCAAGCGCGAGGCGGAGCAGGCGCTGCTGGACTACCGCGCCGCCACCGGCGCCACGGTGCACATCCACCGCCTGCCCAACGTGTTCGGCAAGTGGGCGCGGCCCAACTACAACTCCGCGGTTGCGACCTTCTGCCACAACATCGCGCGCGGGCTGCCGATCCAGGTGACGGACCCTGCGGCCCCCGTGACGCTGGCGTACATCGACGACGTGGTCGCGGCGTTCCTTGCTTTCCTGCACGCGCAGCCGGGTGACGAAGTGTTCCGGCAGGTGCAGCCCCAGTACGTGGCGACGGTGGGCGAGCTGGCCGAGCAGCTGCAAGCCTTCCGGGATGCGCGCACCACGCTGGCGCCAGGGCCGGTGGGCACGGGGCTCGCACGCGCGCTGTATGCCACCTACGTGAGCTACCTGCCGCGGGAACGGTTCGCCTATGACGTGCCGAAGCACGGCGACGCGCGCGGCATGTTCGTCGAGATGCTCAAGACGCCGGATGCGGGCCAGTTCTCGTACTTCACCGCGCACCCCGGCATCACGCGCGGCGGGCACTACCACCACACCAAGACCGAGAAGTTCCTGGTGATCCAGGGCCGCGCGCGTTTCAAGTTCCGCCACATCGTGAGCGGCGAGACCTTCGAGCTGTTCACCAGCGGCGCCGAGCCGCGCATCGTCGACACGGTGCCCGGCTGGTCGCACGACATCACCAACGTCGGCGACGACGAGCTGGTGGTGATGCTGTGGGCCAACGAGGTGTTCGACCGCTCGCGACCCGATACTTTCTCCCACCCGGTGTGACCACGATGCGCAAACTCAAGGTGATGACGGTCGTCGGCACGCGGCCGGAAATCATCCGCCTGTCGCGGGTGATCGCTAAGCTGGACCAGCATTGCGACCACGTGCTGGTGCACACCGGCCAGAACTACGACTACGAGCTCAACGAGATCTTCTTCCAGGACCTGCAGGTCCGCAAACCCGACCACTTCCTGGAGGCGGCGGGCGCGACGGGCGCCGAGACGATCGGGAAGGTGATCATCGCGGTCGACGAAGTGCTGGCGGATGTGCGACCCGAGGCGGTGCTGATCCTGGGGGATACCAACAGCTGCATGGCGGCGATTTCCGCCAAGCGCCGCAAGATCCCCGTCTTCCACATGGAGGCGGGCAACCGCTGCTTCGACCAGCGCGTGCCGGAGGAGATCAACCGCCGCATCGTCGACCACACGGCGGACATCAACCTGACCTACAGCGACATCGCGCGCGAGTACCTGCTGCGCGAGGGCCTGCCGCCGGACCGCGTGATCAAGACCGGCAGCCCGATGTTCGAGGTGCTCACGCACTACCGGGCAGGCATCGACGCCTCCGACGTGCTGCAGCGGCTGAAGCTGGAGAGCGGGGGCTACTTCGTGGTCAGCGCGCACCGCGAGGAGAACGTCGATCCGGACGGCCATTTCGCGAAGCTCGTCGATGTGCTGAACGCCGTGGCGGAGCAGCACCAACTGCCGGTGATCGTCTCCACGCATCCGCGCACGCGCAAGCGCGTGGACGCGACGGGCGCGAAGTTCCACGCCAAGGTGCAGCTGCTCAAGCCGCTGGGCTTCAAGGACTACGTCAAGCTGCAGATGCAAGCGCGCGCCGTGCTGTCCGACAGCGGCACGATCTCCGAGGAATCGTCGATCCTCGACTTTCCCGCGCTGAACATCCGCGAGGCGCACGAGCGGCCGGAGGCCATGGAAGAAGCTTCCGTGATGATGGTGGGCCTGGAGCGCGAGCGCGCCCTGCAAGGGCTGGCCGTGCTCGCCAGCCAGGCACGCGGTGAAGCGCGCACGCTGCGCGCGGTCGCCGACTACGGCATGCCCAACGTCTCCGACAAGGTCGTGCGCCTGATCCACAGCTACACCGACTACGTGAACCGGGTGGTCTGGCGCAAGGGCGCGTGAGCTCCATGCGCCTGCTGGTGGTCAGCCAGTACTTCTGGCCGGAGAACTTCCGCATCAACGACCTGGTGGCCGAGATGGTGGCGCGCGGGCACGAGGTGACGGTGCTCACCGGCTGGCCGAACTATCCCGACGGCGAAGTGTTTCCCGATTTCCGCGCGAACCCGCGCGGATTCGACAGTTTCGCCGGCGCGAAGGTGGTCCGCGTTCCCCTGCTGCCGCGCGGCAAGGGCGGCCTGCGGCTGGCGCTGAACTTCTTCACCTTCGCCGTGAGTGGAAGCCTCCTCGGCGCCTGGAAATTGCGCGGGCAACGATTCGACGCGATCTTCGTCTTCGAGGTTTCTCCGGTCACCGTGGGCATCCCCGCCATCGTGCAGCGCTGGCTGAAGAAGGCGCCCATCGCCTTCTGGGTGCTCGACCTGTGGCCGGAGACGCTGGAAGCCATTGGCGCCGTGCGATCGCCGCGCATCCTGGGACTGGTGGGCGGGTTGGTGCGCTTCATCTACCGACGCTGTGACCTGCTGCTGGCGCAGTCGCGCAGCTTCATCCCGCAGATCCGCAAGTACGCGGGCGAGACGCAGGTGCGCTACTTCCCCCAGTGGGCGGAGGCGGTGCACGACGCCGCCGAGGCGCCGCCCGCTCCCGAGGTGCCGGTGGAGCCCGGCGCCTTCACCATCGTCTTCACCGGCAACATCGGCGATGCGCAGGACTTTCCGACCGTGCTCGACGCGGCCGAGCGCCTGAAGGCTTCGGCGCCGCACGTGCGCTGGGTGATCGTCGGCGACGGCCGCATGGCCGGCTGGGTGCGCGACGAGGTGCAGCGCCGCGGCCTCCAGGCGCGGGTGCTGCTGGCGGGACGCTTCCCCGTGGAGCGCATGCCGTCCTTCTACCGGCATGCGGATGCACTGCTGGTGTCGCTGAAGCCGGAGCCGATCTTCGCGATGACGTTGCCCGGCAAGCTGCAGTCTTACCTGGCTGCGGGCGTGCCGATCCTCGCCATGCTCGATGGCGAGGGCGCGCAGGTCGTCACGGAGGCCGTGGCGGGTGTGGCCGCGCGCGCCGGCGACGCGCAGGGCCTGGCGGACGCGGTGCTTCGCCTTGCGGCACTTCCGCACGAGGAACGTGCCGCCATGGGACAGCGGGGACGCCAACTCGGCGCGATCGAATTCGACCGTGGGCGCCAGATCGACAAGCTGGAGGGCTGGCTGGCCGACCTGCGCCATCCCGGGCAGGCCGCGGAGCGCGAGGCGCGCTCGTGATCCTGGTGACCGGCGCGTCCGGCTTCGTGGGCAAGGCCTTGTGCACGGAACTCGCGGCGCGCGGACTGCCTTTCCGCGCCGCCAGCCGCACGCCGAGGCCGGGGCACGTCGCGGTCGGTGAATTCGACGACCGGACGGACTGGTCCGAAGCGCTCGCTGGCGTGACCCGGGTCGTCCACCTGGCGGCGCGCGTGCACGTGATGGACGAGCAGGCGGGCGATCCGCTGGCGGAATTCCGCCGCGTCAATGTCGCAGGCACGCTGCGCCTGGCGCGGCAGGCTGCCGAAGCGGGCGCGCGGCGCTTCGTCTTCCTCAGCTCGATCAAGGTCAACGGCGAGGAAACGCAGCCGGGCCGTCCTTTCACGGCGGATGACACGCCGAACCCGCAGGATCCCTACGGCCAGAGCAAGCTGGAGGCGGAGCAGGCCCTCCTGGCGCTGGGACGCGCCACCGGCATGGAGATCGTCATCCTCCGGCCACCGCTGGTCTACGGGCCCGGCGTGCAGGCCAACTTCCGGACGATGCTGCGCTGGGTGAAGCGCGGCGTGCCGTTGCCGCTGGGAGCCGTTCGCAACCGCCGCACGCTCGTGGCATTGGATAATCTGTTGGACCTGGTCATCCTCTGCCTGGAGCATCCGGGCGCGGCCCAGCAGGTGCTGCTGGCGGGCGACGGGGAGGACCTCTCCACGCCGGAGCTGCTGCGGCGCGTCGCCGCGGCGATGGGCACGCAGGCCCGGCTGGTGCCGGTGCCTCCCGGCCTCCTGATGGCGGCGGCGGGGCTGGCGGGGCAGGGGGCGGTGGCGCGCCGCCTGTGCGGCTCGCTGCAGCTGGATCTCGGCAAGACCCGCCGCCTCCTGGGCTGGTCGCCGCGGGTGCAGGTCGACGAGGCGCTGCGCAGGACGGCGCGGGACTTCATTCAATCGGGCGGCTGACCGCCCCGCGGGGAACAAGCAGGAGCAGGACATGGAGCGCATCGCCGCACCGCAGGAGATCGACAGGACGTTGTACGCGCCGGATGCGAAGGATCCGCCGGCGAAGTACGGCCTGCCGCAGCACGTGAAGTTCTGCACCTCCTGCGTCATCTCGAACCAGCGGCCGAATTCGGCCGTCGAATACAGCCACACCAAGGACTCGAAGAAGAAGACGATCGCCTTCGACGCGGAGGGCATGTGCGACGCGTGCAGGTTCGCGCTGCGCAAGAAGCAGGGCATAGCCTGGGACGAGCGCGAACGCGCATTGCGCGAGCTGTGCGACCGCCATCGCAGCAGGAACGGCGAGTACGACTGCATCGTGCCGGGCTCGGGCGGCAAGGACAGCTTCTACGCGTCGCACATCCTGCGCACGAAGTACGGCATGCACCCCATGACCGTGACCTGGGCGCCGCACATCTACACCGAGTGGGGCTGGAAGAACTTCCAGGCCTGGATCCACGCGGGGCACGACAACCTGCTGATGACCCCGAACGGGCGCATCCACCGCCTGCTGACGCGCCTGGCCGTGGACAACCTGTTCCACCCGTTCCAGGCGTTCATGTTCGGCCAGAAGGCGCTCGCGCCCAAGATGGCGCTGCTGCACAAGATCCCGCTGGTGTTCTATGGCGAGAACGAGGCCGAGTACGGCAACCCGATCGGCGACACCGAGTCGGCCAAGCGGGACTGGTCGTACTTCACCGCGAAAGACCAGTCGCGCGTGAGCCTCGGCGGCGTGGCGGTGCCGGACCTGAAGAATCACTTCGGCGTGGAGCAGCAGGACCTGCTGCCCTACCTGCCGGCCAACCCGAACGAGATCGAGGAGCAGAAGGTCGAGGTGCACTACCTCGGCTACTACCTGAAGTGGCACCCGCAAAGCTGCTACTACTACGCGGTGGAACACGGCGGCTTCCAGGCGTCCCCGGAGCGCACGCCGGGCACCTACAGCAAGTACAACAGCATCGACGACCGCATCGACGACTTCCACTACTACACCACCGGCGTGAAGTTCGGCATCGGCCGCGCGAGCTACGACGCGGCCCAGGAAATCCGCTCCGGCGACATCACGCGCGAGGAGGGGGTGGCGCTGGTCAAGCGCTTCGACCACGAGTTCCCCGAGCGCTT
>JAJNBO010000151.1 GCA_021156245.1 Ramlibacter sp.
CTCGACGGCGGCCACGGCGTGGTGGCGTACCACTATGGCAAGAACTCCGCGCTGGCGCTGTGGGGCTCCGGCCCGGCCTTCGGCATGGACCCCAACATGGTCCTCGCGTGGCACTACTACGGCGGCGGCAAGGCGCTGCTGGACGAGATCTACAAGTCCATCAACATGGACGTGGTGTCGTACCTGTACGGCCCGCAGCCCTGCCAGCCCCTGGGCTGGTTCAAGAAGCCGATCTCCAACGTCGCCCAGCTCAAGGGCCTGAAGTTCCGCACCGTGGGCCTGGCCGTCGACCTGTTCAAGGACCTCGGCGTCGCGGTGAACCCGCTGCCGGGCGGCGAGATCGTCCCGGCCCTGGACCGCGGCCTGATCGACGCGGCCGAATTCAACAACGCCTCGTCCGACCGGATCCTGGGCTTCCCCGACGTGGCCAAGAACTGCATGCTGCAGTCCTTCCACCAGTCGGGCGAGCAGTTCGAGATCCTGTTCAACAAGACGAAGTACAACGCGCTGCCGCAGGAACTGAAGTCCATCATCGACTACGCCGTGCAGGCCGGCAGCGCCGACATCTCCTGGAAGCTGATCGACCGCAACTCCAAGGACTACATCGAGCTCAAGACGAAGGACAAGATCAACTTCTACAAGACGCCCGACTCGATCCTGAGGGCGCAGCTCGACGCGTGGGACAAGGTGGTCGCCGCCAAGACCAAGGACAACCCGTTCTTCCAGCGGGTGATGGATTCGCAGCGTGCCTTCGCCGAGCGCGCGACCCAGTGGCAGAGCGACTACTACGTCGACTACAAGATGGCCTCCAACCGCTACTTCGGCAAGGGCGCGAAGAAGACCTGACCGTTGTTGGTCCGCACGGAAGGGCGGCTTGACGGCCGCCCTTTTTTTGGCCCGGAGGAAGAGGAAAATGCAGAAAGTACTACTGGCCGTCGACCGGCTGTCCACGTGGATCGGACAGCTGTTCGCCTGGTCCATCATCCTGCTCACGTTCGGCATCTCGTGGGAGGTCTTCTCCCGCTACGTGCTCGGAGTCCCGCACGGGTGGGCGCTGGACGCCCAGATCATGCTGTACGGCGTGCTGTTCATGATGGCGGGGGCCTACACCCTGTCGAAGAACGGCCACGTCCGCGGTGACGTGCTGTACGGCTTCTTCCGGCCGCGAACGCAGGCCACGCTCGACCTGGTCCTGTACATCCTCTTCTTCCTGCCGGGCGTGGTCGCGATGACCTGGGCCGGCTGGACGTATTTCCAGGAGTCGCTCGCGATCCGGGAGACCACCTTCAACGCGGACCCGATTCCCGTGTATCCCTTCAAGTTCTTCATCCCGTTCGCCGGCCTCATCCTGCTGATGCAGGGGTTCGTGGAGATCGCCCGCTGCGTCATCTGCATCCGCCAGGGCTTCTGGCCCTCGCGCGAACAGGACGTGGAGGAAGTCGACGTCGAGAAGCTCAAGGCGATGGTGCACGCGGACGATCACCGCGAACTTGCCGCGCCGCCGGCCGAGAAGGGGAGCCCGCTGTGAAGATTCGCAAGGAACTCTGGTTCGGCTTCGCGCTGATGGCGATCATCGTGCTCGCCGCGCTCTACATGCTCGTCGCGGTGGAACGCCTCGAGCGCGGCCATATCGGC
Source organism: Ramlibacter sp. (assembly GCA_021156245.1). GTDB lineage: Bacteria > Pseudomonadota > Gammaproteobacteria > Burkholderiales > Burkholderiaceae_C > Ramlibacter. The sequence goes on from JAJNBO010000151.1 coordinate 1,636, forward strand.
CTGCTCATGCTGTCGCTGGTGGTCGTGGCCATCATGCTCGGCTTCCCGACTGCCTTCACGCTGATGGGCATGGGGATGATCTTCACCTGGTTCGCCTACGACAGGAACACCACGCACACGCTGGACCTGATGGTGCAGGCGACGTTCAAGACCATGGGCAACGATGTCCTGATCGCGATCCCCTTGTTCGTGTTCATGGGCTACATCGTCGAACGCGCGAACCTGATCGAGCGCCTGTTTCGCAGCATCCACCTCGCACTGGCGCGCCTGCCGGGCGCGCTCGCCGTCGCGACGCTGGTCACCTGCGCGATCTTCGCGACCGCCACCGGCATCGTGGGCGCGGTCGTAACGCTCATGGGCCTGCTGGCGATGCCGGCCATGCTGAAGGCCGGCTACAGCGTGCGCCTGACCGCCGGCTCGATCACGGCGGGCGGCTGCCTCGGCATCCTGATCCCGCCGTCGGTGCTGTTGATCGTGTACGGCGCCACCGCAGGCGTCTCGGTGGTGCAGCTGTATGCCGGCGCCTTCTTCCCGGGCCTGATGCTTGCCGGCCTGTACATCGTCTACGTGATCGTCCTCGCGAAGATCAAGCCTTCCCTGGCGCCGCCGTTGTCCGCCGAGGACCGCTTCGTGCCGCTGCCTCCGCAGACGCAGAAGATCACCAACCCGAATGGCACGCAGCACGCGCTGGTGGGGCTGCTGGCCGCGCTGAAGGGCAAGCGCAACCGGGACGTGTCGACCGGCTACATCCTTCGCCAGCTGCTGGTGGTGATCATGCCGCTGCTGCTGTTCGTGTTCGTCTCGTTGTGGAGCTACCGTGCGGTCACCGAGCCGCTCGCGGCGGAGGCCACCTACGAAAACCTCACGCGCATGGGCGAAGGCAGCTCGAGGGCCGAGCGCAGCGCCGGCGGGTTGGCCGAGCCCCCGGGGTCGGGCGGACTGGCCGAGCCGCCGGCGGAAGGCGGGCTGGCGGAGCCGCCCGCGTCCGGTGGACTGGCGGAGCCGCCGGCGGAAGGCGGCGTCGCCGAGCCGCCGGGCGCCGCCCAGGAGGCCCCTGTCGTTGCTGACGGCGTGAAGGAGCCCCCCGGGGCGGACGGCGCCGCCACGTCAGGCGAAGCCCCTGGCGCACGGGAGGCATCACAGACCTGGTGGACCACCTTCGCCGTCTTCGCGGTGCTGTTCGCCATCTTCTACGGCCTGCTGACCTTCGCGCGCCTGGAAGTGTTCAAGATGCTGCTGACCAGTTTCTTCCCATTGATGGTGCTGATCCTCGCGGTGCTGGGCTCCATCGTGATGGGTCTCGCGACTCCGACGGAAGCGGCGGCGGTGGGCGCGCTCGGCGGCTTCCTGCTGGCCATCGCCTACCGGCAGCTCACCTTCGAGGTGGTCAAGGAAAGCGTGTTCCTCACGGCCAAGACGTCGGCAATGGTCTGCTGGCTGTTCGTCGGCTCGGCGATCTTCTCGGCGGCCTTTGCCCTGCTGGGCGGGCAGGAGCTCGTGGAGCGGTGGGTGCTGTCCATGAACCTCACGAAGGTGGAATTCATGGTGCTGTCCCAGGTGATCATCTTCATCCTCGGCTGGCCGCTGGAGTGGACGGAGATCATCGTGATCTTCATGCCCATCTTCGTGCCGCTGCTGAGCCACTTCGGCGTGGACCCGTTGCTGTTCGGGCTGCTGGTCGCGCTGAACCTGCAGACCGCCTTCCTCTCGCCGCCGGTGGCCATGTCGGCCTTCTACCTGAAAGGGGTGAGCCCGCCGCACGTGACGCTCAACCAGATCTTCCTGGGGATGATCCCCTTCATGGGGATCCAGATCGTGGCCATCTTCCTGCTGTACATCTGGCCGGAAATCGGGCTGTGGCTGCCCTCCGTGCTGTACGCGCGCTGACCGCGCGGCAGGTGGGAAAAGGCGGCTCCGGCCGCCTTTTCCTTTGGGGGCGGCCATTGACGTTGACGTAAACGTCAATTAGGCTCATGGGAGACCCCGGAGACAATCCCCCCATGACCGACCTGTCCGCCGAATTCAAGGCGCTCGCCAGCTATCGCCCGACGCACAAGGTGCGCTTCGTCACCGCCGCCAGCCTGTTCGACGGCCACGACGCCGCCATCAACATCATGCGGCGCATCCTGCAGGGGATGGGCGCGGAAGTCGTCCACCTGGGCCACAACCGCAGCGTCGACGACGTCGTCACCGCGGCGCTGCAGGAGGACGTGCAGGGCATCGCCGTCAGCTCCTACCAGGGCGGCCACGTCGAATACTTCAAGTACATGGTGGACCTGCTGCGCCAGCGCGGGGGCGCGCACATCCAGGTGTTCGGCGGCGGCGGCGGCGTGATCGTGCCTTCCGAGATCCAGGAGCTGCACGACTACGGCGTCACGCGCATCTACAGCCCCGAGGACGGGCAGCGCATGGGCCTGGCGGGGATGATCGGCGAGATGGTGATGCGCTGCGACCGCGACCTGTCATCGCACGCTCCGAAGGCGCTGCAGGCCATCCAGGGCCACACGCAGGAAGCCTGGCGCGCGCTCGCCCAACTGATCACGGCGGTCGAAGCCGGCACCGCGGACGCCGCGCTGATCGAAGCGCTGCGCAAGCAGGCCGACACCGCCAAGGTGCCGGTGCTGGGCGTCACGGGCACCGGCGGCGCGGGCAAGTCCTCGCTCACCGACGAACTGATCCGCCGCCTGCGGCTGGACCAGGACGACAGCCTGCGCGTGGCCGTCATCTCGATCGATCCTTCGCGCCGAAAGACCGGAGGCGCGTTGCTGGGCGACCGCATCCGCATGAACGCCATCTCCCCTTGGCAGCAGGGGCTGCGCGTCTACATGCGCTCGCTCGCCACGCGCGAGTTCGGCAGCGAGATCTCCGCGGCGCTGGCCGACGTGATCGCCGCGTGCAAGGCGGCCGCATTCGACCTGGTGGTCGTGGAGACCTCGGGCATCGGGCAGGGCGACGCCGCCATCGTCCCGCACGTGGACGTGCCCATGTACGTGATGACGCCGGAGTTCGGCGCCGCCAGCCAGCTCGAGAAGATCGACATGCTCGACTTCGCCGAGTTCGTGGCCATCAACAAGTTCGACCGCAAGGGCGCGGCCGACGCGCTGCGCGACGTGGCCAAGCAGGTGCAGCGCAACCGCGAAGCGTGGACGAAGCGGCCCGAAGAGATGCCCGTGTTCGGCACGATGGCGGCGCGCTTCAACGACGACGGCGTCACGGCGCTGTACCAGGCCGTCAAGCCGCGGCTGGTCGAGCTGGGCCTGCCGCTGCGCGACGGCCGCCTGCCGCCGGTCGCGGTGCGCCACAGCACCAACCAGACGCCGGTGGTGCCGGCGGCCCGCACGCGCTATCTCGCGGAAATCTCCGACACCGTGCGCGGCTACAAGCAGCGCGTGCGCGCGCAGGTGAAGCTGGCGCGCGAGGTGCAGCAGCTCAAGGAAGCCGCGCGCATGCTCAAGGAGGAGAAGCCGGGGCGCGCGCCCGCCGCGGAGGCTTCGCTCGACCTGGCCGGCCAGCGTCTCGCGCGCATGGACAAGGACGCGCTGCACCTGCTCAAGCAGTGGCCCGACCTGCAGCAGGCATACGCGGGGGACGAGTACGTGGTGAAGATCCGCGACCGCGAGATCCGCACGAAGCTGACGTACCAGTCGCTGTCGGGAACGACGGTGCGCAAGGTGAGCCTGCCGCAGTACGAGGACCACGGCGAGATCCTCAAGTGGCTGATGCTCGAGAACGTTCCGGGCAGCTTTCCCTACACCGCGGGCACCTTCGCCTTCAAGCGCGAGAACGAGGACCCGACGCGCATGTTCGCCGGCGAAGGAGACGCCTTCCGCACCAACAGGCGCTTCAAGCTGCTGTCCGCCGGCATGCCGGCCAAGCGGCTGTCGACCGCTTTCGACTCCGTCACGCTGTACGGCAACGATCCCGATCCGCGCCCCGACATCTACGGCAAGGTCGGCAACTCCGGCGTGTCGATCGCCACGCTCGACGACATGAAGGTGCTGTACTCCGGCTTCGACCTGTGCGATCCCGCGACCTCCGTGTCGATGACGATCAACGGCCCGGCGCCGACGATCCTGGCGATGTTCATGAACACCGCCATCGACCAGAACATCGAGAAGTTCCGCGAGCAGAACGGCCGCGACCCGTCCGACACCGAAGGCGCGAAGATCCGTGAATGGGTGCTGGCCAACGTGCGCGGCACCGTGCAGGCGGACATCCTGAAAGAGGACCAGGGCCAGAACACCTGCATCTTCTCCACCGAGTTCTCGCTCAAGGTCATGGGCGACATCGCCCAGTACTTCGTGCACCACGACGTGCGCAATTTCTATTCGGTGTCCATCTCCGGCTATCACATTGCCGAAGCCGGCGCGAACCCGATCTCGCAGCTGGCGTTCACGCTGTCGAACGGCTTCACGTTCGTCGAGGCCTACCTCGCCCGAGGGATGCACGTCGACGATTTCGCGCCCAACCTGTCCTTCTTCTTCTCCAATGGCATGGACCCGGAGTACACCGTGCTGGGCCGCGTCGCGCGCCGCATCTGGGCGGTGGCGATGAAGGAGAAGTACGGCGCCAACGAGCGCAGCCAGAAGCTGAAGTACCACGTGCAGACTTCGGGCCGCAGCCTGCACGCCCAGGAGATCCAGTTCAACGACATCCGCACCACGCTGCAGGCGCTGATCGCGATCTACGACAACTGCAACTCGCTGCACACCAACGCCTTCGACGAGGCCATCACCACGCCGACGGAAGACAGCGTGCGTCGCGCCATGGCGATCCAGCTGATCATCAACCGTGAGTGGGGCCTGGCGAAGAACGAGAACCCGAACCAGGGCGCCTTCATCATCGACGAGCTGACGGAACTGGTCGAGGAGGCGGTGCTGGCGGAGTTCGAGCGCATCGCCGAGCGCGGCGGCGTGCTCGGCGC
>JAJNBO010000553.1 GCA_021156245.1 Ramlibacter sp.
CGCGGCAGGCGCTGGAAGCCCTGCGCGAGCCGCTGGAGACCGGGCGCATCACGATCGCGCGGGCCGCGCGCCGCAGCGAATTCCCGGCGCTCTTCCAGTTGGTCGCCGCGATGAACCCGTGTCCGTGCGGCTGGCTCGGGTCGGGGCGCAGCTGCCGCTGCTCGCCGGAACAGGTGGCGCGGTACCAGGGCAGACTGAGCGGGCCGCTGCTGGATCGCATCGACCTGCACGTGGAGGTGCCGGCGCTGGCGCCTGCGGACCTACTGGAAGCACCTGCCGGCGAGGCGACGGCACCGGTGCAGGCGCGCTGTGTCGCCGCGCGGGCGCGCGCGGTGCGGCGGCAGGGCGCGGCCAATCACACGCTGCAAGGAGAAGCGCTCGACCTGCATGTGGCGCTCGGGGATGCGGCTGGTGATTTCCTGCGGATGGCGGCGGCGCGACTGGGATGGAGCGCCCGCTCGACACATCGCGTGTTGAAGGTCGCGCGGACGGTCGCGGACCTGGCGGCGTCCGCGACGATCGAGGTCGCGCATGTGGCGGAGGCGGTGCAGTACCGGCGGTCGTTGCCGGCGCTGCACTGACACGCATCACCGGGGTACCTGCCCAAGCCCGAACCCCAGCGTCCCAGAATCCTTAGCGATACACCCCGCAAGCCACGACCAGATCGCCCACGCGCTGCACGTAGGTCGCCTTGGTGAGCACTTCGTTCGTGACGGGATGTGCCCACTTGTAGTCCACCCAACCCTGGCCGGAGCGGCGCGCGGTCTCGGTCATCTCCAGCACGAAGCGCTTGCCGTCCACATCCTTGCTCTGCGAGCCCAGGCCCAGCGTGCGCGGGTTGTTGCCGTGCGCCAGGAAGTTGCCGCTCGCACCATCGATCACCATCAGGTACAGGTCGCGGTCGATGAAGCGGCCGGAGGCGAGGCGGTTCACCTCGTCCAGCAGCGCCTGCCGGCCGTGGGCCCGGTAGAACTCGCAGCCGCGCTGCACCATGTCCGCCGCCTCTTCGGCCGTGCCGTGCTCGCGGTCGCCGAGGTTGAACACCGCCACGCCCTTCATCAGGGCGACCGCGCGTTCGTGCAGCGCCGATGCAGTGCGGCTGGCGTCCAGCACCAGCGCGGCGTTCGCCTGCGTGTGGCGCTCGAGGTTGGCCACCGCCGTGTTGATCGATTCGATGCCGACACTCTGCTCGCGGCTCGCCAGGTCGATCGCCTCAATCAACTCCGCGACCCGGCGCACCGAGCTCACGATCTCGGTCATGGCCTTGCCGGCCTCGTCCACGCGCTTGCCGCCCAGCTCCACCTTGTCCACGGAGGTGCCGATCAGGTCCTTGACCTCGCGCGCCGCCGCGGCGCAGCGCTGCGCCAGCGAGCGTACTTCCGTCGCCACCACCGCGAAGCCCCGCCCCTGCTCGCCGGCCCGCGCCGCTTCCACGGCTGCATTCAGCGCGAGGATGTTGGTCTGGAACGCGATGCCGTCGATCACGCCGATGATGTCGCGGATGCTGCGGGAGCTGTCGCGGATGGTGCCCATGGTGGCCACCACTTCCTGCATCACCTGGCCGCCCTCCTCCGCGCGCACCGACGCCGAGCGCACCAGCGCGTTGGCCTGTTCCGCGGTATCGGCGTTGTGCCGCACCGCCGCCGTCATCTCCTCCATCGTCGCGGCCGTCTGCTGCAGCGATTCGGCCTGCGCCCCGGTGCGCAGCGACAGCGCCTCGTTGTCGCGCGTGATCTGCGACGAGTTCATCGCGACGTGCGTGGTCCCCGTGCGCACCTGGCCCACGGTGGTGTCGACGGGCCGCGTCAGGTCCCCTGCACTGATGCGGGCGGCGGCAGCCGACGCACGCAGGGTCGGGTGCAGCACGCTGCGCAGCAGCCACACGGAGGCCCCCAGCATGGCGAAGAGCGCGGCCGCGCCCAGCGCGATGGCCACCAGGCGGGCATCGCCGGCCAGGCTGGCCGTGGCCACCACGATCAAGGCGACGACGGGCGTGACCACCATGGCGGTGGCCACCCACAGGCGAACCCCCAGGCTGGCGCGGGGCGTCGCGTCCCGGGCGGTGGCGCTGCGTGGCCGCAGCGTCGGGCGAAAACGCGCGCGGGGAGGCACGGCGGGCGGGGCAGCGGGCGGCACGGCGGCCTCCACGAGACAGCCCTCGCGCCTTGTCACAGCACGAATCAACGTCCGCCATGCCCCGCACCCGCCTCGTGGGCTGGCTCTCCCTCGCCCAGTTGATCACCTGGGGCAGCGTCTTCTACACCTTCGCCCTGCTGCTGGAGCCGGTGGAGCGCGAGCTGGGACTGACCCGCGCGCAGTCGTCCCTCGCCTTCAGCCTGGCGCTGCTGGGGGAAGGCCTGTGCGCCTACCCCGTGGGCCGCTGGATCGATCGCGGCCACGAGCGCGCGGTGATGACGGGGGGCTCGATGCTGATCGCGGCCGGGCTGGTGCTGCACGCCTTCATCCACTCGGTCTGGGCCTTCTACGCGGTGTGGCTGGTGCTCGGCGCGGGCCTGGCCGGCACCTTGTACAGCCCGGTCTTCGCGGTGGTCACGCGGCGCTATCCGCAGGACTTCCGCCGCGCCATCATCACGATCACCTTCCTCGGCGGCCTGGCCAGCAGCGTCTTCATCCCGGCCTCCGCCTGGCTGATCTCCGTGTGGGGCTGGCGCACGGCCTTGCTGGTGCTGGCCGCCGTGCACCTGCTGGTGTGCATGCCCCTGCATGCGATCTGCCTGCGGCACGCGCCGAAGGGTGTCGCCGCGTCCGGCGCCGAACGCCATTCGCCCTCGCCGCTGCTGCGCAGCCCGCCCTTCCTGCTGATCGGCGTGTTCGTGATCGGCATGATGGGCATCACGGCCGCCATCCCGCCGCACCTGATCAGCCTGTTGCGCGAAGCCGGCCTGCGCGAGGCCTGGGTGATCGCGATCCC
>JAJNBO010000554.1 GCA_021156245.1 Ramlibacter sp.
ATCGATGCGCAGGCGCACGGACGAGACGTCCACGCCGCTGCGGTCGTCGCGGAACCGGGCCGAGACTTCCGTGCGGCCGCGCTCGCCCACGCGCTGGTCGTGGTTGGGCGTCACGTCCACGACCCGGGGGCCGTTGCGGTCAGGCCATTGCGCTCCTTCCCCTTCCAGCTTGATGCGCGCCGTGGTGGTCATGGGGCCGTTGCGCAGCGTCGCGACCGCACGGTCGATCTCGCTCAGGTCGTCGCGCAGGCGGATGGTGTAGGACCCTTCGTAGACGCCTGGCTGCACTTCGCGCAGGGGCACGTTCTGCACCACCTTCGGGATGTCGATGTCGGCCCGGGCGCCCGGCGAGCCCAGCACGCGGAAACGCATCTCGCGGCCCGGATCGATGCTGAGCGCGCGCACCGTGAAACGCTCGATCACCGGAGACTGCACTTCGGCCCTGGTCACGACGCGCTGGCCGTCGTGCTGCGCAAAGGCCGGGCTTGCCACCATGGCGGCTGCGACGGGGGACAGCAGCAGGGCAGCTGCGATGCGGCGGGTAGAGAAAGTAGCTTGCATATTCACCTCCAGGTTGGACAAGGCGCCAAGTTCTCTTGGCGTGGAGGGAAGTTTGCGCGGGGGCCCATGAACGGTTCCTGAACCGGATGAGCCCGCCGCCGCCCGAAGTTGTAACGCTTCGTGCAGCCCTTGCGCGCTCAGTCCGCCGTGATCTTGGACTCCCGGATGGTCTTCGCCCAGAACTCCGTCTCGGCCTTCACCATCGCGTCCAGCGCCGCCGGCGGCTGGTAGCGCAGCTCGATGCCGGCGGTCGTCGCGCGGGTCTTCGCCTCGGGCGTGTCCAGTGCCTGGCGGATGCCGGTGGTGAGCTTCTCCACCACGTCGGCCGGCGTGCCGGCCGGGGCGAAGATCGCCACCCAGGACTCCAGTTCGAAGCCCTTCAGGCCTGCCTCTGCGGTCGTCGGCACGTTGGGCAATCCAGGGTGACGCGTCCTGCCGGTGACCGCGAAACCCTTGAGCTTGCCCTGCTGCACGTGGCCCATCACGGAAGGCGGGGTGGTCATGAACACCTGCACCTGCCCCGACAGCACGTCACGGATCGCGTCGCCCGAACCCTTGTACGGGATGTGGACCATGCTGGTGCCGGTCTGCGTCTTGAACATCTCCGTGCCGATGTGCGACACGGAGCCATTGCCTTGCGAAGCGTAGCTGAGGCGACCCGGATTCTTCTTCAGGTACGCGATGAACTCCTGCAGGTTGTTCGCGGGCACGGACGGATGCGCCGCGATCACGTTGGTGGCGACCGTCACCAGCGCGATCGGCGTGAAGTCCTTCTGCGCCCACGGCAGCCGCGGCGACAGCGAGGGGTTGCCGACGTGGTACGCGGAATACGAGGTGAGCAGCGTGTAGCCGTCGGCGGGCGCGCGCGCGACGAAACCGTAGGCCACGTTGCCGCTGCCACCGCCGCGGTTGTCGACCACGATCGACTGGTTCAGCACCTTGCCGAGGGAGTCGGCCACGATGCGCGCCGAGGTGTCCACCAGCCCGCCCGGCGGATTGGGGACGATCAGGGCCACGGGCTTGCTGGGATAGCCTTGCGCGTACGCCAGTGGCGCGAGCAAGGCGCAGGCGGCGGCTGCGGCGAAGAGGTGGCGGCGTTGCATGGGATGTCTCCTGTGTGTTCAGCTGGCGATGATGCCGCGGCTGCGCAGCCCGGCGATCTGTTCGTCGGTGAGGCCGAGGTCCTGCAGCACGGCGTCGGTGTCCTGCCCCAGGCCACGGCGTCGGTGTCCTGCCCCAGGCGCGGGGCGTTGCGGCGGTGCGCGCCCGGCGTGCGCGACAGCTTGGGCACGACGCCAGGCACCGCGAGCGGCTCGCCATCCTCGAGGCGGATCTCCTGCAGCATGCCGCGCGCGGCATAGTGCGGATCGGCGGCGATGTCGGCCACGGTGTAGATGCGCCCCGCCGGCACCGCCGCGCCTTCGAGCACGCGCAACGCCTCGTCGACGCTGCGCGACTGCGTCCACGCGCCGATCGCGGCGTCGATCTCGTCGACGCGCTTCACGCGGCCTGCGTTGTCCGCCAGCGCCGGGTCGTTGGCCAGGTCGGCGCGCCCGATGGACGTCATCAGGCGCTTGAAGATGCTGTCCCCGTTGCCCGCGATCAGCACGTAGCCGTCGCTGCAAGCGTAGGCATTGGTCGGGGCGATGCCGGGCAACGCGCTGCCGGCGGGGCCGCGCACCGCGCCGAACGCGCCGTACTCGGGCAGCAGGCTCTCCATGCAGTTGAACACGGCCTCGTAGAGCGCCACGTCGATCACCTGCCCGCGCCCGGAGCGCTGACGCTCCTGCAAGGCAGCCAGCACGCCGATGACGCCGTGCAGCGCCGCGAGCGTGTCGCCGATGCTGACGCCCACGCGCACCGGCACGCGCCCAGGTTCGGCGGTGAGATGGCGCAGCCCGCCCATCGCCTCGGCCACCACGCCGAACCCCGGGCGATCGCGGTAGGGACCCGTCTGGCCGTAGCCGCTGATGCGCAGCACGACGAGGCGCGGGTTGGCCTGCACCAGTTGCTGCGGATCCAGCCCCCAGCCCTCCAGGGCACCGGGGCGGAAGTTCTCCACCAGCACGTCGGCCTCCAGGGCGAGCTTGCGCACGATGTCCTGGCCTTCGGGCTGGCGCAGGTCGAGCGCCACCGACTTCTTGTTGCGCGACTGGACCTGCCACCAGACCGACGTGCCGTTCTTCAGCAGGCGCCAGTTGCGCAGCGGATCGCCGGCGCCGGGCGGCTCGATCTTGACGACGTCGGCGCCGAAATCGCTCAAGGTTCGTGCCGCGAAGGGGCCGGCGATGAGCTGGCCGAGCTCCAGCACCTTCAGGCCGGCGAGCGGGCCGGCTTCCTTGGTGTTTCCTGTCTCCATTTCACGGCGGGGGGTCTGCATGCGACTAGTATGCCGCGATGATCGCCTCCCTTGCCTCCCCCGCCACGGGCCGCCGCGCGCTCGTGGTCGAGGACGACGGCGCCATCGCCTACCTGCTGCGCTTCCTGCTGGAGCGCCACGGCTGGCAGGTGAGCGTGGCAGAGGACGGCGAGCGGGCCATGCAGGTCATCGAACACGGCGAGCCGCCGCAGCTGATGCTGCTGGACGCGATGCTGCCGGTGCATGACGGCCTGACGCTGCTGGCGCGGCTGCGGTCGCTGCCGCAATGGCAGGCGGTGCCGGTCGTGATGCTCACCGCGCGGGGCGACGATGCCTTCATCGCGAAAGCGATGGCCACCGGCGCGACGGATTTCGTGGCCAAGCCGTTCGACGCGCTCCTGCTGGCCGAAAGGCTGGAGCGGCTGGTGCCGGCCTGAAGCGGCCGGTCAGCGCGCCGGGACCAGCGCCTCGACCATCGCCGCCACGCCATCGAAAGCGTCCGCATCGCGGCCCTCCTGCGTGAGCAGGACATCGAGCTGGTCCTCGATGGCACGCGCCTGCA
>JAJNBO010000152.1 GCA_021156245.1 Ramlibacter sp.
CCCGACCAGGGCCGGTAGCCGGGATAGGGGTCGTAGGACGAGCGCGTCCACTGCCACGCCTGCCCGGTCATGTCGCGGATCCCGGGCAACGCGTACGCCGCTTCCCATTCGGCTTCGGTCGGCAGCCGCGCACCTGACCACTCGGCGTACGCCGCGGCTTCGTAGAGGCTCAGGTGGGTGACCGGTGCGGACCGGTCGAGCGCGCGCACGCCGTCGAGGCCGAACACCTGCCAGTGGCCCGCGGGCGCGCGCGCGTCGTCCGGTGCGATCCAGTACGCGGGCGCCTGCCAGCCGTGTCCCTGCACCGCCGCCCAGCCATCCGACAGCCAGAGCGAGGCCGTGCGGTAGCCGCCGTCCTGGATGAAGTCGAAGTAGTCACCGCACGTGACGAGCCGGTCGGCGATGCGATACGGCTGCAGCCAGACGCGATGGCGCGGCGTCTCGTTGTCGAACGCGAAGCCCTCACCTTCATGGCCGATGTCCACCGCGCCCTCCGGGCCGCCGAGCCACTGCGGCTGCGCATCGGTGGCCAGGCGCAGTTGCGCTTCCGCGGGTCGGTACGCCGGCAGCAGGGGGTTGCACGACAGCGCATGCAGGATGTCGGTGAGGATCAGCTCCTGGTGCTGCTGTTCATGGTTCAGCCCGAGCTCCAGCAAGGGCGCGGCCGCGCTCCAGGCCGTCTCGTCGGCTTTCGCGATGAACTCCTCGATGCGTGCATCCACTTGCGCGCGGTAGCGGTGCACCTCCGCCAGGTCCGGGCGCGTGAGCAGGCCGCGCTGCGGCCGCGGATGGCGCGTGCCGAGCGACTCGTAGTAGGAGTTGAAGAGATGGAACCAGCGGCTGTCGAAGGGCTGGTAGCCCCGCGCGTGGGCGGCCAGGACGACGGCCTCGAAAAACCAGGTGGTGTGCGCGAGGTGCCATTTGGTCGGGCTGGCATCCGGCATGGACTGCACGCACTGGTCCTCCGCCGACAGCGGCGCCGCGAGCGCGAGGCTGTGCGACCGCACTTCGGCAAAGCGTGCGGCCAGGGTGCGGCGCGCATCTTCACGCGGCCCGGTGCGTGCGGGCGATGGGTTCAGGGACATCCGTCCGGTTCTCCTGGAAACTTGCCGCTGCGAGGCGGCGCCCAAAGCCGGCCAACCCCTGCCGTTTCATTACAGCACAGGGGGCGCGGCCGGGTGGGCGACGGGGCGAACCGTGCGATCAGTCGCGGTCCTGCAGCGCGACCTGCGGATCGCGTAACTGCTTCCACTGGCCCCAGCGGCTCGGGCTGTTGTCCACGCGCACGAACAGCACGGGCTGGTCGCATGCCTTCCACTTGGCGCAGTTCTGCTTCCACTTGCGCACCTGGCCGGGCGGCACATAGAGGTACACGGGCTGGGCCCGCGGGCCGCCGATGGTCTCGTCGGCAAGGACCGGTTCCTTGTAGATCACGGGAGGGGGCGCCGCCGGGTCACGCACGGCGATGCGGCCGTAGATGCCGGGACGAAGGGTTCCGCCGGCGGTCAGGTTGCGCCATTCGCCGGGCTTCTGCGCCGCCGCCGGCAGGGAGGCCGCGAGCGCCGCGAAAGCCATGACCAGCCGGGCGGCCGGTGCTGTCGTTGTTCTCATCAGGGACCTCCCTTGGGGTTACGGCTGTGTTCTACCGAACCGGCCCGCCGGGGCCGTGTAGGAGCACGTGAACTGCGTGAGAGGGATTCGGCTGGCTCGGTGTCGGAGAGCGCCGACACGGTGCGCTGCTGATCAGCGCGGGGTCGGCGCCCTCTTGCGTTTGGCGGTCGCCGGCGGTGGCGCCCCCGCCACGGCCACCCGGCGGTCCGGCAGCGCACCCCCCGGCGCATCGCCATCGTGCAGATGCCGTTGATCGCATCCATGGCGACTGCCTCGTTGGGCACGGTGAAGCGCTTCTGGCGCAGCCCTGCGCGCAGGTCCGCCAGGGGGTACTTCTGGATGTACTCCAGCAGTCCCGGGCTCGCCGACGCCATCTCCAGCAGGAGCAGCGCCCAGGGCGGGCTCTGCGCGGCCAGCCAGATGTAGCGCCGCTGGCCGATGGCCATCCGCTGCGCCGCGTCGGCGACCGCCGCGTGGCTCTGCGCGATCGCCCGGCACAGGCTCTGCGCCAGGACGACGGCGACCTCGGCGACCAGCGCCTCCTTCGAGGCGAAGTGGTTGTACACGGTGGCCGCCGTCATCCCGGCCACCTGCGCCACCTCCTGCACCGTCGCCTGGGCCACGCCGCGCGCGCAGAACACCTGCACGGCGGCGCGCACCAGTGCGGACTGGGTGCGTTCGCGCTTGCCTCGCCCGCCGGACGTCGCCGCGGCGAACGCGGCGGCCAGGCCGGGCGGCAGCGGCGGCAGCCCGACGGGGGGATTGGCATCACCCATTTTTATACATACAATCCATTTTTTTACGGCAACCCAAATTTTACATCGGACTGGAGGTTCCCATGGGCAAGTGGTTCAAACGCGGTGCGATCGCTGCCGGCGTGCTGGTCGTCCTGGTCGCGGGCGCGGTGTTCGCCGGCTTGCAGCTCGCCGACCGGAAGATGGCGCGCAAGGTGGACGTGAAGGTCCAGGCCGTGGCGCTGCCCACCGACGAGGCCTCGCTGCTGCGCGGCAAGTACCTGTTCGCCTCGCGCGGCTGCGTCGACTGCCACGGGGCCACGGGCGCGGGACGCGTGTTCGTCGACAACGGCAGCGACATGCGCATCAAGGGACCGAACATCACCGCCGGCAGCGGCGGCGTGGTGGCGGCCTACCGGACCGAGGACTGGGTGCGTGCCATCCGCCACGGGCTGGCGCCGAACGGCCGTCCGCTGATGGTGATGCCCAGCGAGGACTACAACCGCTTCACCGACGCCGACGTCGCGTCGCTCATCGCGTACGTGAAGTCGCTGCCGCCCGCGCAAGGCACGCCGGCCGAGGTGAAGCTGCCGATCCCGGCGCTGGTGATGTACGGATTCGGCGGCATCCAGGACGCGGCGGCCAGGATCGACCATGCGCTGCCACCGGCCGCGCCCGTCACCGAAGGCGTGAACCTGCAGCACGGCGCGTACGTCGCCAACATGTGCCTGGGCTGCCACGGCGAGAAGCTGGTCGGCGGCAAGGTGCCCGGCGGTCCCCCGGACTGGCCGGCCGCCGCGAACCTGAGGCCCGGCGAGAAATCGGGAATGGCCGCCTACGCGGAGCCGGAAGCGTTCCTGCGCATGTTCAGGACCGGCACGCGGCCGGACGGCACGAAGATCCAGGTGATGCCCTTCGGGTCACTGCGCGAGATGAGCGACACCGACGTGCGCGCGCTGCACCTGTACCTGAAGAGCCTGCCGCCGCAGCCGCAGGGGTGACATGCGAAGCCGGGGTGCGCTGCGCCCAACCGGCCTACGAACCGTAGCGTTGGCGCGCGAGCGCCGCGCCCCTCGCCAGCGCTTCGAGCTTGCGCAGCGCGATGTCGCGGTCCATCGGCGCCATGCCGCAGTTCGTGCACGGCATCAGGCGCTCGCGCGGCACGAACTGCAGCGCGCGGCCGATCGTGTCGGCCACCTCTTCCGGGGTCTCCACGAGGTCGCTCGCCACGTCGATCACGCCGACCATGACGTCCTTGCCCTTCAGCAAGGCCATCATGTCGGGCGGCACGTGCGAGTGGTAGCACTCCAGGCTCACCTGGTCGATGCTGCTGGCCGCCAGCGCGGGGAACACCTGTTCGTACTGGCGCCACTCCTCGCCCAGCGTCTTCTTCCAGTCGTTGTTGGCCTGGATCCCGTAGCCGTAGCAGATGTGGACGGCGGTCGTGCACGTGAGGCCCTGCACCGCGCGCTCCAGCGCCTGGACGCCCCAGTCCGCCGCGTCCTTCATGTACACGTTGAAGGCGGGCTCGTCGAACTGGATGATGTCGACGCCGTCGGCCTGCAGCGCCAGCGCCTCCTGGTTCAGGAGTTCCGCGAACGCGAAGGCCAGCTTCACGCGGTCGCCATAGAAGCGGTCGGCCACTGTGTCCACGATCGTCATCGGTCCCGGCATCGTGAACTTGAGCTTCTTCTTCGTGTGCGCGCGCGCCAGCCGCGCCTCGGCCGCGTGCACGCGCCCCTTGAGGTGCAGGGCGCCGACCACCTGCGGCACCATCGCCTTGTAGCGGTCCGCGCGGATGCCCATCTCCACCTTGTGCTCGAAGTCGATGCCTTCGACCTGCTCGAGGAAGCCGTGCACGAAGTGCTGGCGCGACTGCTCGCCGTCGGTCACCACGTCGAGCCCTGCGTCTTCCTGCGCCTTCAGCCAGAGCAGCGTGGCGTCGGCCTTGGCCTGCCGCAGTTCGTCGCCCTGCGCGCGCCATTGCGGCCACAACTTCTGCGTTTCCGCCAGCCAGCCGGGCTTGGGCAGGCTGCCGGCGATCGTGGTTGAAAACATCCTTCGGTCTCCTCTCGCAGGCCTTCCGGCGCAGTGCCAGGCACCATACACCAAAGTATCATCGGCGCTCCAGCCATGCGTACCCTGCCCGATCCCCAGAAGGCGAAGCCCTGCGTCCTGGTCGTCGACGACGACGAGGCCGTGGCATGGGCGATCGCCGCGCGGCTGGGCCAGGACTTCCGGGTGGTCGGCCTCACCGACCCCGCCGTGGCCGTGCGCCGCGCCTGCGAGGAGAAGCCGGGCGTGATCCTCTGCGACATCAACATGCCCGGACTGCAGGGTGACGAGGTCGCCTTCGCGCTGTCGCAGGACCCGCGCACCGCGCGCATCCCGCTGATCTATCTCACGGCACTGGTGACGCCCGAGGAAGTGGCGGATCTCGACGGCGTGTTCGGCGACCACCCCACGGTGTCCAAGAGCGCCACCACCGAGGAACTGCGCGACCTGGTGGGCACGGCGCTCGGCTTGCCGGACGACTGCTGATCAGGCGCCGTCCAACGCGAACTCGCGCGCCAGCAGCTCGTACGAGCGGCGTTGCGCCTGCGGGTCCCACGCCCACGTGATCACGACCAGTTCCTGCACGCCCAGCTCCCCGGCGAGCACGCGCAGCTTCGCGGCGACCTGCCTGGCGTCGCCGACCATTGCCCTGCCGCGCAGCCCCTGCCGGTAGGCGTCTTCTGCTTGCGTGTATGCGCGCGGCGCTTCTTCGGGCGGCAACAAGGGCCCGAAGCGGCCGCTCTGCCGGTCGATGCGCGTGCGTTCGCGGCTGGCGAACAGCCGCCACGCTTCGTCCTCGGTGTCCGCGGCGAGCGCCCAGACGCACACCGTCGCTTCCGGTTGCTCCACCATCCCGGGCCGGAACATGTGCCGGTACAGCTCCAGCGCCTCCGCGCAGCCTTCCCCATCGGTGATGAAGTGCGCGAACGCGTAAGGCATGCCGAAGTGCGCGGCGAGCTGCGCGCCGTAGCCGGAGCTGCCCAGCATCCACATCTGCGGCGCAGTCGCCCCGTGCGGCAGCGCCTGGATGCCGTGGCCGGCATGCCCTTGCGGCCATTCCTGCCCGGACACCCACGCGTGCAGTTCGCGCACCTGCTGCGGGAAGTGCTCGCTGGAACGCGGATCCGGGTTCAGCAAGCGCGCCGTGCGATGGTCGCTGCCGGGCGCACGGCCGACGCCGAGGTCGATGCGTCCCGGCGCCAGCGCGTCGAGCACGCGGAACTGCTCCGCCACCTTGAACGGAGCGTAGTGGGGCAGCATCACGCCCGCGCTGCCGATGCGGATGCGGGACGTGCGCGCGGCGATCGCGGCCATCAGCACTTCCGGAGCCGTGCCGACGATGGTGGGCAGGCTGTGGTGCTCGCTCAACCAGAAGCGGTGGTAGCCGAGCGCCTCGCAGTGTTCGGCCAGCGCGACGGTGTCGCGGATGGACGCATCCTGCGGAATGCCGGTACGGCCGACGGACTGGTCGAGGACGGAGAGGCGCAAGGACTCGGGCATGCGCCGATTGTGGTGGATGCGTGGAGGGCCGGAGCTCTGCTACGCTTGCGCGCATGGCCATCCGCATCGTCCGGCTCGGTACGCCTCGCTCGCCCGGCGAAGGCTTGCGCGTGGGCACGGTGCGGCGGCCGCCCCGTGGCGTGCCGAAGAGCGAGTTCGCAAGCCGCGACTTCTACGACGTGTGGCTGCCGAACCTCGCGCCGACGGCGGACCTGGTGGCCAAGGGCCTCGCCGCGGACGACGCCAGGGAATGGGCGGCGTTCCGCCGCAAGTACGTGGCGGAGATGAAGAAGCCCGATGCCAGCCACCTGCTGGACATGCTGGCGGCCCTGTCGCACCAGACGAACCTGGCGGTGGGCTGCTACTGCGAGGACGAGGCCCGCTGCCACCGCGGGATCCTGCGCGAGCTGCTGCAGGACCGCGGCGCGAAGATCGGCTAGATCCCCAGGATCTTCTTGGCTTCGCCGAGGTCCTTCATGGACTCGGCGTGCTTGCCGGCCTTGTGGTGGTCTTCGCCGCTCTTGCGCAGCTTGGCCACCTTGTCCGCGTTCTCCTTGGAGAGCGTCGGCTTGGTCGACATCTTGGCGTCGATCGCCTTCATTTCATTCGGGCAGTTGTGGGCCCAGGCGGCGCCGGCCAGGGCAAGGCCGGCTGCAAGGATCAGGACTTGGCGCATGGCGCTCTCCATGAGGGTGGAGCGCCGACCTTAGCGCGGTGGCGGGGGCGGCGCCTGAGCGTTTACCCCATCCTTTCGTTCTAGTGGGACGCCGCAGGCCCGGCAGAACCTGGCGTCCGCCGCATGCCCCGTCGCCCCGCAGCCTGGACAGGCATGCAGCAGGGGCAGGGGCGGCGCGTGACGCAGCGCCGTCATCTCGGCGGTCACGATGCCGGTCGGAACCGCCAGCGTTCCCCAGCCGATGAGCATGATCACGGAGGCGATGAAGCGGCCGACGTCCGTCTTCGGCGTGATGTCGCCGAAGCCGACCGTGGTGATGGTGGTGATCGCCCAGTACACGGAAGTGGGGATGTCCTCGAAGCCGTGCTTCGGGCCTTCCACCACGTACAGCAGCGTGCCGAGCACCAGCACCATCATCAGCACCGCCGAGAGGAACACCATGATCTTGCGGCGGCTGGCCGCGAGCGCGGCTCCGAGCATCTGGTACTCCACGATGTAGTCGGTCAGCTTGAAGATGCGAAAGATGCGCAGCAGCCGCAGGATGCGTACGTCGATCAGCGCGTGCATCTCCGGGAAGAAATAGGCCAGGTAGGTCGGCAGGATCGACAGCAGGTCGACGATGCCGAAGAAGCTGAGCGCGTACTTCAGTTGGCGCTGCACGCTGAGCAAGCGGGCGATGTATTCCACGGTGAACAGCACCGTGAAGAACCACTCCACCCCATCGAGCAACGGGCGGTTGTCGCGCCTCAGCTCGGGCACGCTGTCGATGATGACGACCGCCACGCTCACCAGGATGGCGGTGATGATCACCTTGTCGAACACGCGCCCCTCCGGCGTCTCCGACTCGAAGATCACCTCGTGCATCCGCCGCCGCCAGGGCTGCGGGGGCTTTCCGAGGTCGCTTTCGTTGCCCGGGACCATGCGCGTCAGGCGGCCGGTTGGCGAAAGCGCTCCCACGCCTGCGGCGTCGGCGTGGTCCCGGCGCCCGGCACCTGCGGCAGGCGGAAGAAGCCGTCCACCACGTCCGCCGGCTCGGTGAAGCAGTCCTTGATCCAGGGGATGTATTCCAGCACCTGGCAGGCCGGATGCGCATAGCTGAGGTGCACGTGCACCTGGCTCATGTCGCCGGCGTGCGGCGCGACCGGCAGCCGGTGGCTGTTCGCGGTTTCGCAGACCCGGAGCACCTCCGTCAGGCCGCCCATGCGCGTGACGTCGGGCTGCACCCAGTGGATCGCCTGCTGGTGGAAAAACTCGGAGAACGCGTCCTGCGTGTACAGCTGCTCGCCCAGCGCCACGGGGATGCGGGTCGCCCGCGCCAGCTGCGCGTGACCCTTGACGTCGTCGTACCAGAGCGGCTCCTCGAACCAGTAGACGTCGTGTTCCTCGGCGCCATGGCAGAAACGCAGGCAGGTGGCCAGGTCCCACTTGCCGTTGCCGTCGATGGCCAGCGTCACGTCCGGGCCGATCGCCCGGCGCACCGCCGCCAGCCGCCGCAGGTCGCGCTCCACCGTCGACCCCACCTTGATCTTGATCCCGCTGAAGCCCTGCTCCACCGCGCGCCGTGCGCCGGCGACCAGCTGCTCGTCGCCGATGGACAGCCAGCCGATGTCGGTGTTGTA
>JAJNBO010000153.1 GCA_021156245.1 Ramlibacter sp.
GCAGGGGTCGCGGTGGGGTCTGACATGGGATGGGCAGGAACTTGCCGCATTATTCGCACATGTGTGAACTCTGTGCTGCCAGGTCGTCGCCCTGGTTCGATCGCCGTGCCTTCCTGGCCGCAGGCGCGGCGCTCGCCGCATTTCCCGCGTTCTCCCAGGTGAACGTGGGCGAGGCTTCGCGCCTTCGCACGCTGGTGCCGGCGGAGAAGCTGGAACAGATGGCGACCGCGCAGTACGCGCAACTGATCGAACAGGCTCGCGCCAAGCAGGCACTGGTTCCGGAGAGCCACCCGCAGGCGCAACGGCTGCGCGCGATCTCGTCGCGCCTCATCGCCGACGCGCCGCGCTGGAACGACCGCGCCCGCCAGTGGAAGTGGGAGTTCAGCCTCATCAACACGGCGTCGATCAACGCCTTCTGCATGCCCGGCGGGAAGATCGCCGTCTTCACCGGTCTGATCGAAAAGCTGAAGCTCACCGACGACGAAGTGGCGATGGTGCTCGGGCACGAAATGGCGCACGCCTTGCGCGAACATGCGCGCGAGCGCATCGCCAAGAGCCAGGGCACGGGCGCGCTGTTGTCCCTGGGCGCGTCGCTCTTCGGGCTCGGCGACCTGGGCCACATGGCGGCAAGCGTCGGGACGCAACTGCTGACCTTGAAGTTCGGCCGCAACGACGAGATCGAGGCCGACCTGGTGGGGCTGGAAATGGGCGCCCGCACCGGCTTCGATCCGAAAGCTGCGGTGACGCTGTGGCAGAAGATGGCCAAGGCGTCCGGCGGCAAGGGCCCCGCCTTCCTCTCCACGCACCCGAGCGGCACGGACCGCATCAAGCGACTGCGGGAAAACATTCCCCGCGTGGAGGGCCTCTACCGGGAGGCCGTCGCGCGGCGCTGAGAAGGGCCGCGCGACGCGGCGCGGATGGTCAGGGGTGCTTTGCCCGCAAGCCGCGCAAGATGGTCTCCAGTGCCTGCAGATCAACCGGCTTGGTGAGGTGGTGGTGGAAGCCCGCCGCAGCGGCCTTCCTGCGGTCGTCCTCCGCACCCCACCCCGTGAGGGCGACCAGCGTCATGCGCGAATGGCGGGCTTCGGCACGCAGCGCCTCGGCGACCTCGTAGCCGCTGATCCCCGGCAATCCGATGTCCAGGAGGACGACGTCGGGGGCCATCTCGCGCGCCGCCGCGAGGCCGGCATGTCCGTCATGCACGGTGCGCACCTGCATGCCGATCATCTCGAGAAAGGTGGCCAAGGTCTCTGCCGCGTCCACGTTGTCGTCCACCACCAGGACTCGCGCGCGCGCGAGTGGCACGTCCGGCCCTGCTTTCGCCGCGGCTGCATCCGGCCTGGGAAGTGCCAGAAGGCAGGGCAGTCTCACGACGAATGTGCTGCCCAAGGCGGGGCCCCTGCTGCGGGCCAGGACGGTGCCGCCGTGCATTTCCACGAGGCTGCGCACCAGGAACAATCCGATGCCGAGGCCGCCGGCGCTTTGCCGGGAGTCGCTCTGCACCTGGGTGAACAGGCTGAACACCTGCTCCAGCATGTCGTCCGGGATCCCGATGCCGTTGTCCTCGACTTCGACGAGGGCCTCCCGTCCTTCGCGCCGCAGTCTCAGGCCGATCTGCCCGCCAGCAGGTGTGTACCTGGCGGCGTTGTTCAGGAGATTGCCGAACGCCTGAGCAAGCCGGGTCGCGTCGCCCTCCACCTCGACGTCGTCGCTGCCCAGGTCCACGGACAGCGCATGGCCGGCGGCGTCCATCGAAGGGCGTGACAGCTCCAGCGCCGTCTGGAGCGCCGCCCGCAGGGACATGCGATCCATGTCGATGCGGATCTTGCCGCTGTTGATGCGGGATATGTCGAGCAGGTCGTCGATCAGCCGTACCATGTGCGTCAGCTGACGATCCATCGTCTCCAGTGTCCGCTGGGCAATCGGTTCGGCGACGTGGGGCCTCCTGAGGATCTGCACGCCGGTCCGAAGGGGAGCAAGCGGATTGCGCAGTTCGTGGGCGAGTGTTGCCAGGAAGGCATCTTTCGCCCTATTGGACTGCTGCAGGAGGCTCTCCGTGTCCTTCAGGGCTTCGTTCGCCGTCTGCAGAACCCGTGCGCGCGCACCGAGTTCGTCCAGCATCGCGTTGAATGCGTCGACCAGCCGTCCGACTTCGTCGTTGCTTCGCCGCGTTGCCCGCACGTCGAACGTTCCTCGTTCGAGCACGTGTTGCGCGGCTGCGCTGACCTCCAGGATCGGGTCGGTCAAGGATCTTTGCAGGCGGTGGGCCAGCAGGAGCGCGCCGAACAGGCTGCCCAGCGTGGCCGCGGCCAGCCAGCCGATGTACTCCGCGGCTTCGGCAGGCAGCCCATGGCGGCTCTGGATGTAGACGGTGCCGATCGGCTCCCCGTTGGACATCACTCGACGGGCGACGCTGGCGTGGCTGAAATCGAAGCGAACGCCGGTATCGGGTGCGCGAGCCGGTACCGCCGCTTCGGTTTGCCCCGCCGCGCGAAATTGTGCGAAGAGCTGGCCTGCGCTGTCGTAGAGGGCGGCGGCGACCACGCTGGGTTGGGCGGTGAGGACCCTCAGGTTCTGGGCTCCGGTGCGCGGATCGCCAAAGGCCAGCGCGGCCTCGCTGGCAAGCCCCATCACATCGGCCTGTGTGACGAGGTCGCGCTGGGCGTTGCGCCACTCGTTGCGCAGCTGCACCGCGAGCAGCGTCGCTGCCGCAAGGAAGAGCGCCATTCCCACCGTGCAGAACAGGATGAGGTTCAACTTGCGCCGAATGCTGTCCGCGCGCGCGATCCATTTCATCGTCAGCGCCCCTCTACTTGCTGTGCCACGGCCAGCAGCTTGGCGCTGAGGCGGATACCACGCGCGGTGGCCGCCGGGAGCGAGGCGGAGAACCGCACGCGTCCATCCTCCTGCACGAACGCCAAAACGGCGCCCGGACGGCTGCCGAGGGGGCTGTCCGTCACGGTGAGGACGGGACCGCGCACGGTGTTGATGATGTCGCGCGCCCGGGCTTCGCGGGGGCCTCCCGCGAAAAGGATGTGCACGGGCGCAAGCTCCTCGCCTTCCCGCACCCGCTGCACGCTGACGGGGTGGCCCTCCACGGTGCGGCCCCGGGTGAGCTGCTCCAGCTCCGCGGCCACGTTGTCGTCGCCGAATACCGCGATCACGAAAGCGTCGCCCGGCTTGAGCGCCCCGGGAGGCCATTCGACGAAGCTGCCGAACTTGAACAGGAACGCAGCCTTCACCGCGCTTTCCCGCGCGGCGCCCAGGCCTTGTCCGAACGCCTGACCTGCCAGCAGGTACCAAGCGCAGCACGCGAGGAACAACTTCGCTGCGACGTTCATCCGGATCACAGGTGCAGGACCATCCGCAGGTAGACGCGCCGGGCAAGGAAAGCCGCGGTTGCCGCGGATTCGAACTCGTGATGCCGGCGGTCCAGGAGGTTCTGGCCCAACAGCGACAGCTCGACGCGCGGCGTCACCTGCCAGGCCAGCCGGGCGTCCAGTGCCGTGTACGCGGGAACAAAGGGCGACGGCAGGGCACCCACCCTGCGAAGGTGCAGGTCCAGTTCCGTGCGTCCCGGAAGGTCGAAGCGCGCGCGCAGTTTCCATTGACGGTCCGGATCGTTCCCGAGGTTCGGGATGCTGCTCGGATCGGCGGGCGGATCTACCACGTGCAGCTTCTTGCGCTGCCCGAGGAACCCGAGCCCGAGCCGCATCGCGTCGTGCGGCTGCCACTGCGCCCATGCTTCGATGCCTTGCGAGTGCCCGTCGATCCGGTTAGCCACCACCGCGGGAACGCCGCGGCCTGCGCGCAGGCCGCTGTAGTGCTGACGGAACAAGGTCGCCGAGTAGGTGAAGTTGCTGCCTTGCTGGCCGCGATGCCCGACCTCGAAGACGTTCGCCACTTCCGACTCGAAGCCGTCGCCACCCGCGATGATGAAAGGTGGAAGGGAGGGAAGGAAGAAGTCCCGGTCGATGCGCGAAGGCGCCCGCACCGCGCGGGACATGGCAGCCCACGTGTTGGCGCGCGCGCTGTGCTGGTAGGCCGCTCGCAAGCTCGGGAGCCATTCAACGCCTGTATAGCTGTTGTGCTCGGCCTTGAGGCCCGCGGTGAACTGCCAGCGGGCCTGTTGCCACTGATGCTGGACAAAGACGTTGCCCCAGGACAGCTCCCTTTCCGTCGGGATGAACAGCACCAGCGGACTGGGGTCGTTGCGATCCCGGCCGACCCGGTAGCCTGCGCCCCAAAGCAGCTGCTGTCCGGTCGGAACGCCGGGCTCATGCGTGAACTGCACGTCGTAGCTGCTGCCGCGGTTTCTGAGCACCAGCGTCTCGTCGCGTGCCTGCAGGTCGTAGTAGGCCTGGATGCGGTACGGGCTGCCATCGCCGAAGCGGCTTTCCCAGCGGGCCAGCAGGTTCGCGCCGTGGATGTCCGGGACATCCCGGCTTCCGGGCGTGTGCCCGCCGCGGAACGCATCCCCCTGCACGGTCAGCAACCCCGGTTCGAACTGCATGTCGGCCCGGAAGCCGACTTGGCGCTTGCTGGACGCGTCAGGCAATTCAGCGTCCGCAAGCGATCGCGTGCTGCCGCGATCGACGTTGAGCCCATACAGCCGCAGGTGGCCCGCGTCGCCCAGCCGACCGCCCCAGCGCACCGCTTGCTGACCGCCGTCGACGGAACGAGTGACGGAGACCAGCGTCCCCTGCGTAGCCGCGGCCGAGCGCGTGATCACGTTGATGATGCCGTTCACGGCGTTGGCACCCCACAGCGTGCCGCCGGGGCCGCTGATGACCTCGATGCGTTCCACGTCTTCGAGCACAACGTCGTGG
The DNA here is from genome assembly GCA_021156245.1 of Ramlibacter sp. Taxonomy (GTDB): domain Bacteria; phylum Pseudomonadota; class Gammaproteobacteria; order Burkholderiales; family Burkholderiaceae_C; genus Ramlibacter. Next base: position 4,830 of record JAJNBO010000153.1, read on the forward strand.
TAGTCCCAGATCACCCCGGCAAACAGCGTGGAGTAGATGGTGCGGCCGTCGATGAGGACCAGCAGCTTGTTGGCAATCGGATTGTTGAACCCTCGCGCGCTCACCGCGTAGGTGCCGGAGTTGACCCGCGCGACCTGCAGGTTCGGTGCGAGCCGCAAGGCCTCCGGCAGCGTGGTCGCTGCCGAGCGACGAATATCCTCGCTGGTGATCACGAAAATGGACGCGGGCGCGTTTCGCAGGCTTTCCGCGCGCCCGCTGACGGACGTGACAGGCAGCTCGCTGAGCTGCTCCAGGCTGAGGTCGGCCAGTCCGGCTACCAGTCCCTGCGAGCCGGCGGGCAGGTGCAAGCCAAGTGCCAGCAGCAAGCCTCCAGCGCGCGCAGCAGATATTTTGTGGTTGGACATGCAAGCCTCCACCCGCATCTTAGGGTTGAGGCTGAGCCGTGGGGGCGCGCCGCCGAGTTTGTCGGTGCCGTCCTACAACTCACGGCGTCAGCCGGAGGCCGGCGCGTCCGCGCACCTCGTTCAGCAGGGACATCAGCGCGTCGAGCTCGACCGGCTTGGTCAGGTGCGCGTCGAATCCAGCGTCCCGGGTGCGCTTCTTGTCGTCTTCGTTGCCGAATCCCGTCATCGCCACCAGGTAGGCCTGCACCGAAGCGGGGTCCGCGCGCAGCTGGCGGCGGGTTTCATAACCGTCCATGCCCGGCATCGCCAGGTCCAGCAGGATCATGTGGGGCTTGAAGCGCGCCGCCGCCACCACGCCGCTGCCTCCGTCATACGCACACTCCACGCGGTGGCCCAGCAGCCGCAGGACGTCGCAGGCACTGTCGGCGGAGTCCTGGTTGTCGTCGATCACCATCACCCGCAGGCCGCTGCCGCCCTCGTCCTCGTGGTCCTGCCGGTCCTCCGCCGGCGCGGGCTGCCCGGAGCGCGGCAGGCGCACGGTGAATGTGCTGCCCTGGCCGAGCCCGGCGCTGGCGGCTTCGATCATGCCGCCGTGCATCTCGGTGAGGGAGCGAGCCAGCGTCAGCCCGATCCCCAGGCCGCTCTCCGCCGCGGCGGACGTGCCGCTTTCGGCCTGCATGAACAGCTGGAAGATGCTTTCCAGGTGCTCCGGCGCGATGCCGCGCCCGTTGTCCTGCACCTGCAGGATCACGAAGCTGCCTTCAAGGGCCACCCGCAGCGCGATGCGCCCGCCTTCGGGCGTGTACTTGGCGGCGTTCACCAGCAGGTTCTGCAGCACCTGCGACAGGCGCGTGGCGTCCCCGTTCACGTAGACCGGCTCGCCGGGCTGGTCCACCTCCAGCACGTGCCGGCGCGCCGCGATCACCGGGCGCGCGGTCTCCACGCTGCGGCCCACCACGTCCGACAGGCGCAGCAGCTCCTTGCGCAGCCGGATCTTGCCGGTGGTCAGCCGCCCCACGTCCAGCAGGTCGTCGACCAGCCGGGTCACGTGCGTGAGCTGCCGGTCGATCACGTCGCGGCAGTTGCGCAGCACCGGGCTGGCCAGCGTCTCGAGCTGCATGATCGTGACCGCGTTGCGGATCGGCGCCAGCGGATTGCGCAGTTCGTGCGCCAGCATGGCGAGAAATTCGTTCATGCGCCGGCTGGAACTCTCCAGCTCCTGCAGGCGGCGCCGGTCGCTCATG
>JAJNBO010000154.1 GCA_021156245.1 Ramlibacter sp.
GACGTGGTGGCCCGGCGAAACGTCGGCTGGCCGGAGCTGCCCTGGCGCCGCCTGCTGGCCTGGGCCGCGTTGATGGCCGCGCTGGTGGCCGCCTGGGCATGGCTGCGGCTGCAGAAGGCCGAACGACTGCGCGCCGAGGAGTTGCTGCGGCTGGGACAGGTTGCGCGCCTGAATACGCTCGGCGAACTCGCGGCCGGCATGGCGCACGAGTTGAACCAGCCCCTGGCAGCCGTGCTGGCCAGCACGCAGGCCGCGCGCCGGCTGCTGGACGACGAGCCGCCGGCGACCGACACCGCACGCGGCGCCATGCGGAAGGCCGAAGAACAGGCGCGGCGCGCGGCCGACGTGGTCGCGCGCCTGCGTCGCGGCATCGAGCGGCCGGCCGCGTCCGCGGCCCTCCAGCCCGTGCTGCTCTCTCAGGCGGTGCGCAATGCCTTCTACCTGCTGGAGCCGGAGTTCGCGCGCCGGCAGGTCGCGCCGCAGCTCGAAACCAGCAGTCCCGAGCTCGCGGTGCAGGCGGAGCCGGTGGCCCTGGAGCAGATCATCCACAACCTGCTGACGAATGCGCTGCAGGCGCTCGACCAGGTCCCGCCGCAGGAGCGCAAGCTCTCGGTGAGCGTGCAGCAGGACCGGCAGCAGGGCGCGCTCACGGTCGGCGACAGCGGACCGGGCATCCCGCCCGACGTGCTGCCGCGGATCTTCGAGCCCTTCTTCACCACGCGCGAGCATGGCCTCGGGCTCGGACTGAGCCTGTGCGAGAGCCTGGCCTCGGGCATGGGCGGCCAGCTCGGCGTCCAGCCGCGAGCACCGCGCGGTGCCGCCTTCACCCTTCGCTTGCCGCTGGCAGCCGGATGAACGCACCGCTCTCTCCCCTCGTCCACCTCATCGACGACGACGATGCGGTGCGCAGCAGTCTGGCGCTCCTGATCTCCACCGTCGGCCTGCGCGTGCAGGGGTGGGCCGATCCCCAGCAGTTCCTGCGCGAGTTCCCGCGCAACGACATCGGTGCGATCGTGCTCGACGTGCGAATGCCGGGCATCAGCGGCCTGGCGGTGCTGGAGACGCTTGTCGCGCAGGGCGTGGACCAGCCCGTGATCATGCTCACGGGCCACGGCACGGTGGACATGTGCCGGCGCGCCTTCAAGTCCGGCGCGGCCGAATTCCTGGAGAAACCGGTCGACGACGAGGCGCTGCTGGAAGCCTTGCAGAACGCGGTGCGGCAGCACGTGAAGTCGCGCGAGCGGATCGGCGCCGACCGCGCCGCGCGCGAACGCTATGCGCAGCTGTCGGAGCGTGAGCGCGAAGTGGCCGGCCTGATCGTCGAAGGCCTCACCAACAAGGAGATCGGCCGTGCGCTGTCCTTGTCGCCGCGCACGGTGGAGACGCATCGCGCGAACCTCTTCGCCAAGCTGGAGGCCGATTCGCTGGCGCAGCTGATCCGCCGCTACGCCGCCCTCATCGATGAAGGCGCTCCGTAGTTCTACGGAGCGCCGCGCGTAGCCGTACGAATGGTCGCCGCGGACCGCAATTCCTACAGTTCTCCCACGGTCCACGCTTGGCCGCACCACCCTACAGGAGAACCCATGCGCTTCATCGCTTCCGCCCTCGCCGCCTCCCTCGCCCTTGCCGCCGTCGCCGCCAACGCCCAGGGCGTTCGCAGCGAACGCGCGATGACGCTCGCGCTGGCCAGCCAGATCGCCACCGAGGCGGTGAACGCGTGCGCCGCCGGCGGTTATGCCGTCGCCGCCACCGTCGTCGACCGGGCCGGCACGGTCCGCGCCGTCATGCGCGCCGACAATGCCGGCCCGCACACCCTGGCCGCCAGCCAGGACAAGGCCTTCACCTCCGCGTCCGCGAAGAACACGACGCTCGCCATGATGGAAGGCGCGCAGAAGAACCCCGCGGCCGCCAACCTGGGGAACATCGCCGGCTTCCTGCTGCTTGGCGGCGGCGTTCCGATCAAGGTGGGCAACGACACCGTCGGCGCGGTCGGCGTCGGCGGCGCTCCCGGGGGCCACCTGGATGAACAATGCGCGATGGCCGCCATCGAGAAGGTGAAAGGACAGCTGCAATGAAGACGCTCCGCCCCCTGCTGGCATCCCTCCTGCTCGCTTTCGGCGCGCTGGGCGCGATGACCGCGCAGGCGCAAACCGGCCCCACCGCGGCGGAAGCCGCCCGCTACCAGGGCCTGCACGCAGCGGCGCATGCAGGTGACGCCGCGCGCGTCGCGGCCCTCGCGAAGAGCGGTGCGGACCTGAACGCCCGCGACGGCAACGGCCGCACGCCGCTGCACGTGGCCACGTTCGCGAAGCAGCGCGCCGCGGTGCAGGCGCTGGCCCAGGCGGGCGCCAGGCTGGACCTGCTGGAGAACGACCGCTACGACGGCGTGACCATCGCATCGGTGGCCAACGACGAGGAGACCTTGCGCCTGCTGCTTTCGCTGGGGGCGAGCGCAAAGCAGGTGACCAGCCGCTATGACGGCACCGCGCTGATCGCCGCGGCGCACCTCGGGCATGCGGGCGTGGTACAGCAGTTGATCGCCGCGGGAGCTCCGCTGGACCACGTGAACAACCTGCACTGGACGGCGGCCATCGAAGCTGTCGTGCTGGGCGACGGCGGCCCGCGGCACCAGGCCACGCTGAAGGCGCTGATCGATGCGGGCGCCAGCCTGAAGCTCGCCGACCGCGAAGGCCGCACGCCGCTGCAACTGGCCAGGTCGCGCGGCTATGCGGAGATGGTGAAGATGCTGGAGCGGGCTGGAGGGCGCTGAACGCCGCGTCAGTGCGGCCGGCCCGGGAACACCAGCAACGCAGGTTCGACCCGGGCCAGCGCATTGAAATCCCTGTCGTTGTGCACCAGCAAGGCGCCGTGCTCCAGGGCGATCGCTGCGATCAGGCAGCCATTCGGTTTGCGAATGGTGAAACCGGCGTGTCGTGCGCGGCGGTACAGGGCTGCAGCGATTTCGTACGTGGACCATTCCCTCGGCTCGAGCAGCAGCATGGCGGAAAGCATGTCCCGCAACGCTTCGAACCCCTTTTCGCTGCGAGCGCCCTGCAATACCTCCTGATAGATCACGCCGGTGACCGCGACCTCCTCGTGCTCCTCCCGCATGTCCACGTAACGCGTGGCATCGGTTTCGGCGCCACGCGAGCGGTCGATCCAGACGGAAGAGTCGACCAACAGCATCAACGCTTCCGCTTCTTGGGGCCCAGGGCCTCTGCGGATGGCACCGGCGCCCGGTAGGACGCCCGCGGCTGCTCGACGCGGTACTTGCCGAATTCCTCCGGACTCGACGCCTTGGGGTCGTAAGCGGGATCGATGTCCCCGATGCCGAAAAAGTCGCGGAACTTCGGCCGCCTGGCGCGAGCCACCATTTCGCGCAGCGCGCGGTCCACCACCTCGCGCTTGGTACGCGCACCCGACACCTTCATGGCTTCGGAGACCAGCTCGTCGTCGATGTCGATGTTGGTGATCATGGGCCGAATTGCACATTCGACCCACAAAATCGCCACACCTCCTATCCGAGCGTCACCCGCGCGAACTTCCTCTTTCCCACTTGCACGACGTACGTGCCCGCGTCGAGCTTCAGCCCCTTGTCGCTCACCGGCGCGGAGTCGATGCGCACGCCGCCGCCGTCGATGAGGCGGTTGCCCTCGCTGGTGGATGGCGCCAAGCCTGCCTGCTTCAGCAGCTGCGCAATGCCCAGGGGTGCGCCGGACAAGGTCACTTCGGGGATCTCGTCAGGCACGCCGCCCTTGCTGCGGTTGACGAAGTCCTGCTCCGCCGCATCCGCCGCCGCCGGCGAATGAAAACGGGCCGTGATTTCCTTCGCCAGCGCCACCTTGGCGTCCCGCGGGTTGCGGCCGCCGTCCACTTCCTTCTTCAGCACCGCAATGTCGGCTTCGCTCCGGAAGCTGAGCAGCGTGTACCAGCGCCACATCAAGGTATCGGAGATGGACATCACCTTGGCGAACATGGTGTTGGCGTCCTCCGAGATGCCGATGTAGTTGTTCTTGCTCTTCGACATCTTCTCGACGCCGTCCAGGCCTTCGAGCAGGGGCATGGTCAGGATGCACTGCGGCTCCTGGCCGTACTCGGCCTGCAGGTGGCGGCCCATGAGCAAGTTGAACTTCTGGTCCGTGCCGCCCAGCTCCAGGTCGCTCTTGAGCGCCACGGAGTCGTAGCCCTGCATCAGGGGATACAGGAATTCGTGCACGGAGATCGAGCGCCCGTCCTTGAAGCGCTTGTGGAAGTCGTCGCGCTCCATCATCCGGGCCACCGTGTACTTGGCGGCCAGCTGGATCATCCCGCGGGCGCCCAGGGGGTCGCTCCACTCGCTGTTGTAGCGAAGCTCCGTCCGCGCGGGGTCCAGGATCTTGTCGGCCTGGGCGCGGTAGGTTTCGGCGTTCACCTTGATCTGCTCGGCCGTCAGGGGCGGCCGGGTGCTGTTCCGTCCCGACGGGTCGCCGATCATCGAGGTGAAGTCACCGATGAGAAAAATGACCGTATGCCCCAGGTCCTGGAGCTGACGCATTTTGTTCAGTACCACGGTATGGCCGACATGAATGTCCGGCGCCGTGGGGTCCAGGCCGAGCTTGATGCGCAGCGGCACGCCCGTCGCCTCCCATCTGACCAGTTTTTTCAGCCATTCGTCCTGCGGAATCAGCTCTTCCGTTCCCCGCAGAGTGACCGCCAGCGCTTCCCGGACGCGCTCGCTCAGGACGGCAGGGGTTGTAACAAGCTCTTGATTCATAAGGAGTTTTACTGATTTGGGGGCCGGCTTCGTGGGTATACTCGCGGCACGCATGGCGCCTGCCGATTCTAGTTCCGGCAGTTTTTGCCATCGGACCCCTCCGGGCCGCCATGCAGGAATAAGACGACCGGGCACGTAGGATGCTTTCCTACGGCTCAGGTTCAAAAGGGACAAGAAACTTGAAGAACACTTGGATCACCGCCGGGGAGCAGCTCGTGACGCGCGCAGCGCACGCGCTGGAACACCACCCGCGGCAGGTGACGGCCTTGCTGGCCGCCGTGCTGCTGTGCGGCGGCGGCGGCGCCTTCGCCGTTGCCTCGCTGGGCCCCGACCCCGCCGCCCTGCCGGTCCGGCAGATCCTCGAAAACGTCCAGCCCCTTCCGCTGGCGGAACAATCCGAGGCGCTGGACACCTGGGAATTCAATCTGTATCGCAGCGAAGCGGTGCGTCCCACGGACACTGCCGAATCGCTGCTGGGCCGCCTGGGCGTGAACGACGCCGCGGCCGCCGCCTTCCTGCGGCAGGACGTCACGGCCCGTCCGCAAGTGCTCGGCGCCCCCGGCCGCCTGGTGCACGTCGAAGCCACCGACAACCGCGAACTGCGACGCCTGACGGTGCGCTGGACCACGGTCGAAGGCAACCAGCTCCCCACCACCTTCAAGCGCCTGGTCGTCGAGCGCCAGGACGGCGGCCAGTTCGCTTCCCGCATCGAGACCGCGCCGCTGGCCGCCTCCCTGCGCGTGGGCAGCGGCACCATCAGCAGCTCGCTGTTCGGCGCCGCCGACGAAGCGGGCATTCCCGACGCCATCACGGTGCAGATGGTCGACATCTTCGCCGGCGAGATCGATTTCCATCGCCGCCTGCGCGTGGGCGACCGTTTCGCGCTGGTCTACGAAACCCTCGAGGCCGACGGCGAGCCGATGCGCACCGGCCGCGTGCTGTCCGCGGAATTCATCAACGTCGGCCGCCGGCTCGAAGCCCTCTGGTTCCGGGAACCGGGCACCAACGGCGGCTACTTCGACTTCCAGGGCCGCAGCCTCGAACGCGCCTTCCTCGCTTCCCCGATGGAAGTGACGCGCATCACCAGCGGCTTCTCGATGCGCATGCATCCGATCCTGAACACCTGGCGCGCCCACAAGGGCGTCGACTACGGCGCTCCCACCGGTGCGCCGGTACGCACGGTGGCCGACGGCATCGTCGACTTCTCGGGCCAGATGAGCGGCTACGGCAACGTGGTGAAGATCAACCACGGCAAGGGCGACATCACGCTGTACGCGCACCTGAGCCGCATCGACGTGCGCGTCGGCCAGCCCGTGCAGCGCGGCCAGCGCATCGGCGGGGTGGGCTCCACCGGCTGGGCGACCGGCCCGCACCTGCACTTCGAATTCCACCAGAACGGCATCCAGCGCGACCCGCTGGAAGTGGCGCGCAACAGCAAGGCCATCGAGCTGTCCCCGCAGGCGCGTCCGCAGTTCGACGTCGCCGCACGCGCCATGCGCACGCAGCTGGTCGCCGCCGCCTCGGCCAACCTGGTCGCCTCCGCCCGCTGACCGGCGCGGGGCTACGATAGCCCCATGCCGGATCTCTTCATCGGCCTCATGTCGGGCACGTCCATGGACGGCGTCGACGGCGTGCTGGCAGACTTCTCTTCCGGGGTGCGCGTGCTGCGGCACGCGAGCGC
>JAJNBO010000155.1 GCA_021156245.1 Ramlibacter sp.
GTTCGCGCCAACCTCGTCAAGCAGGACACGCTGCACAAGCTGGCCCTCGACCTGGGCCTGTCCGGGCTGATCCGCCTGGGCGAAGGCGAGGCGCGCTCCGGCGGCCACAAGAGGCCCTCCATCCTGGCCGACGCGCTGGAGGCCGTGATCGGCGCCGTGCACCTGGATGCCGGCTACCTCGCGGCCGAGGCCCTGGTGCACCGGCTGTTCTCCGAGGTCGAGATCACCCCGCAGATGTCGGCCGCCGCCAAGGACCCCAAGACGGAGCTGCAGGAACTGCTCCAGGGGCGCAAGATGCACCTGCCGGTCTACCGGGTGGTGAACACGCTCGGGGCGGCGCACAAGCAGACGTTCGACGTGGAATGCGAAGTGGCCGAGCTCGGCATTGTCGAGCGCGGCATCGGCGCATCGCGGCGGGCCGGCGAACAGGCGGCCGCAGCGGCTATGCTGATGGTGTTGAAATCGAAGTGGAAATGAACTCGCCGGAATCCCCCCAGCGCTGCGGACTCGTCGCCATCGTCGGCAAGCCGAACGTCGGCAAGTCCACGCTGCTCAACGCGCTGGTCGGCCAGAAGATCAGCATCACGTCCAGCAAGGCGCAGACAACCCGGCATCGCATCAGCGGAGTCCGCACCGAAGGTGACACCCAGTTCATCTTCGTCGACACGCCCGGTTTCCAGACCCGCCACAGCTCCGCGCTGAACCGCTCGCTGAACCGCGCCGTGACCGGCGCCATCGGCGACGTGGACGTCGTCCTGTTCGTGGTGGAAGCCGGCAACTTCACGCTGGCCGACGCCAAGGTGCTGTCGCTGCTGAAGCCGGACATCCCGGCGATCCTGGTGGCCAACAAGGTGGACACCCTGCACCGGCGCGGCGATCTCGCGCCCTGGCTGCGCGACATGCAGGAGCGCCACCCGTTCACCGAGTTCATGCCGATCTCCGCCAAGAACCCCAAGGATATCGAGCGCGTGCTGCAGGTCTGCGGCAAGTTCCTGCCGGCGCAACCCTGGTTCTACGGCGAGGACGAACTCACCGACAAGAGCGAGCGCTTCATGGCCGGGGAGATGGTCCGCGAAAAGCTGTTCCGGCTGACCGGGGACGAGCTGCCGTACACCTCCACGGTGGTCATCGACGAGTTCAAGGAAGAGCCCAGCCCCAAGTTCAAGCGCATGGTCCGCATCGCGGCGACCATCGTGGTCGAGCGCGACAGCCACAAGGCGATGGTGATAGGCGAGGGCGGCGAAAAGCTCAAGCGCATCGGCACCGAGGCGCGCACCGAGCTGGAGCGCTTGTTCGACGCCAAGGTGTTCCTGCAGATGTTCGTGAAGGTGCGCTCCGGCTGGGCCGACGACGAGGCGCGGGTGCGCAGCTTCGGCTATGAATAGCGCGTGAGGCGACGGTGCCCGCCAAGCGCATCGCCGACGAACCGGCGTTCGTCCTGCACCGCTACGACTGGAGCGAGTCGAGCCTGATCCTGGAGCTGCTGACACGGCATTTCGGCCGCATCGCCGTCGTCGCCAAGGGCGCCAAGAAGCCCAGTTCCAACTTCCGCCCGGTGCTGCTGCCGCTGCAGCCCCTGCACGTGGCGTTCGGTGGCGACGCGGAGATCCGCACGCTCAAGTCGGCCGAATGGGGCGGCGGGCAGGTCATGCCCACCGGCGAGGCCCTGCTGTCCGGCTATTACCTGAACGAGCTGATGATGCGGCTGCTGGCGCGCGACGACCCGCACCCGGCATTGTTCGACGTGTATGCCTCCGCCGTGCGCGTGCTGGCCATGGACGACCCGCACACGCTGCAGCCGGCCCTGCGGGCCTTCGAGCTGCTGCTGCTGCGTGAAGTCGGCTTCCTGCCTTCGCTCGACATGCAGACCGCCACCCTCGCGCCGCTGGGCGCCGGGCAGCGCTATGCGCTGCGGCCCGAGGGCGGACTGGTGGAGGCGCACGACGAGGACGACCGGGGCAGCCTGACCGGTGCGCAGTGGCGGGAAGTGCAGGCGGCGCTGGACGACCCCGCGCCTTTCCACGCCACCTTGCGGACCGCGGCCGCCCTCGGCGAGCTCAAGCCGCAGCTGCGCGCGCTGCTGCACTACCATTGCGGCGTGGCGACGCTGCGTACGCGCCAGCTGATGATCGACCTCCAGGCCTTATGAATCCCACCCGCACCGCGCTTTCGGTCAACCTGAACAAGGTGGCCCTGGTGCGCAACACGCGCCACCTCGGCATCCCCAGTGTCGCGCGCGCGGCGACGCTGTGCCTGCAGGCGGGTGCGCACGGCGTCACGGTGCACCCCCGCCCCGACGAGCGCCACATCCGGCCGCAGGACGTGCGCGAACTGCATGCGCTGCTGCGGCGCGACTGGCCGCGGGCGGAGTTCAACATCGAAGGCAACCCCTTCCACAACCTGATGGAGTTCGTACGCGAGCTGCGGCCGCACCAGTGCACGTTCGTGCCCGACAGCGAAGGGCAGTTCACCAGCGACCATGGCTGGGACCTGGAGGCGGACGGCGAGCGGGTGAAGCCCCTGATCGCCGAGGCGAACGCATTGGGCGTGCGCGTCAGCCTGTTCATGGACGCGGAGCCGCGCGCGATGGCGCTCGCCAAAGCCGTCGGGGCCGATCGCGTCGAGCTGTACACGGAGCCTTATGCCGCCGCCTGGGGCACGCCACGCCAGGAAGAGCAACTGGAACGCTTCGCCGCAGCCGCCCGCGCCGCCCTTGACGCCGGGCTGGGCGTGAACGCCGGACATGACCTCAACCGCGAGAATCTCGGCGCCTTCGTGCGGCGCGTTCCCGGCGTCAGCGAGGTATCGATCGGCCACGCCCTGATCGCCGACGCCCTCGAGATGGGGTACGCGGCCACCGTCCGCGCCTACCTGGAAGCCCTGGCGGCCCCGTGATCTACGGCATCGGCACCGACATCTGCGACGTCCGCCGCATCCGCGAATCGATCGAGCGGCACGGCGACCGCTTCGCGCACAAGGTGCTCAGCGAGGCGGAGTTCAAGGTCTGGAAGGCCCGAACGGCGCGCTGGCCCGAGCGCGGCGTCCGCTATCTGGCGACGCGCTTCTCCGCCAAGGAAGCCTTCAGCAAGGCCGTGGGCATGGGCATGCGGATGCCCATGACGTGGCGCAGCTGCGAGATCGCCAACCACGCCAGCGGCAAGCCCTACATCGTGCTGCACGGCGCGCTGAAGACCTGGTGCGAGGAGCGCGGCCTGGCGGCGCAGGTGAGCGTGACGGACGAATCGGATTATGCGGCGAGCTTCGTCGTGATCGAACAGAAGGAAAGCCAACCATGAGTGACCATGCCCCGGTGATCATCGACGTCGCCGGCACCCGCCTGACCGCGGAGGACCGCCGCCGCCTGGCGCACCCGCTGGTGGGCGGGATGATCCTGTTCGGCCGCAACTGGGAGAACCGGGAGCAGGTGTCGGCGCTCTGCGCGGAGGTCAAGGAAGTGCGCGAGGACCTGCTGGTTTCCGTGGACCACGAGGGTGGCCGGGTGCAGCGTTTCCGGACCGACGGCTTCACCCACCTGCCGCCGATGCGACGCTTCGGCGAGCTCTGGCTGAAGGACGCCAGGGGCCGCGAGGGCAGCGGGGCGATGCGTGCCATGGCTTCGGCGACGGCGGCCGGCTACGTGCTGGGCGCGGAGCTGCGCGCCTGCGGCGTCGACTTCAGCTTCACGCCGGTGCTGGACCTGGATTTCGGCGCCAGCTCGGTGATCGGCGACCGCTCCTTCCACCGCGATCCGCGCATCGTCACCATGCTGGCGCGCGCGCTGATGCAGGGCCTGCTGCAAGCCGGCGTGGCGAACTGCGGCAAGCATTTTCCGGGACACGGCTACGTCAAGGCGGATTCGCACCTGGAGATCCCGGTGGACGACCGCAGCCTGAAGGCCATCCTGGAAGACGACGCCGTGCCCTACGAGTGGCTCGGTACGGCGCTCACCAGCGTGATGCCGGCGCACGTGATCTACCCGAAAGTGGACAAGCTGCCGGCCGGCTTCTCGCCGAAGTGGCTGAACGACATCCTGCGCGAGAAGCTGCAGTTCCAGGGCGCGATCTTCAGCGACGACCTGAGCATGGCCGGCGCGCGCAAGATCGATGGCCGGGACGTGACCTACACCGAGGCGGCGGTGGTGGCCTTGAACGCCGGCTGTGACATGGTGCTGCTGTGCAACGAGTCGGTGAACAGCGAAGGCGGCCGTGCGATCGACGAATTGCTGGACGGCCTGTCCGATGCGCGGGAACGCGGCGAGTGGCGCGCCGACGAATCGAGCGAGCAGCGCCGGCTGGACCTGTTGCCCTGCGGACCGGCGTCCTCGTGGGATCACCTCATGACCGAGCCGCGGTACATGCGGGCGCTGCAGCTGCTGCCTTGAGCGCCAGGCCCATCGCCACGCCGCCGAACAGGTCGCCTTCGACGATGGCGGTGCCAGGGAACCGCTGGCGCAACAGCGCCTGGAACGGACGCAAGGCGGAAGAACCGCCCGTGAGGTAGATCGCGTCCAGTGCCTGCGGTTGCAGGCCGGCGGCGCGAACGCAGGACCCCGCGCAGTCCACCACCTGGCCGAGCAGGCTGTCCAGGTCCCGCGCCATCTCGTCGGGGCCAATGACGGCGTGCAGGCCTCGCTCCACCGCGGACAAATCGACGGCGGCGGGCTGGCCGCTCATGGAACTGCGGATCTTCGCCTGCTCCACCTCGCTGGCCAGCAGGTGGCCGAGGTGCTGGTCCAGCACGGTCATCAGGCGATCGTGCAGGCGCGTGTCCGCATAGTCGCTGCGCAACTGGCGCACCTGCCGCACCATCTTCGGGGTCGTCATCCAGTGGATCAGGTGCCAGCTGGAGAGGTCCAGGAAGGGTGGGCTCGGCACCTCGCGGCCGGTCGGGCCGACGTGGCGGAATCCGAGCAGGGGCATCACCTGCCGCAGGTTCAGCTTCTGGTCGTAATCCGTTCCGCCGATGTGCACGCCGGCCGTCGCCAGGACGTCGCTGGCGCGGTCCGCGTTGCGCATGCGGTCCGGCCCGAGCCGCACCAGGGTGAAGTCCGACGTGCCGCCGCCGATGTCGACGACGAGCACCAGCGATTCGCGCGTGACGCGGCGCTCGTAGTCCAGCGCCGCTGCGATCGGCTCCAGCTCGAACGCGACCTCGTCGAAGCCTGCGCTGGCCGCCGCCTGCGCCAGCGCCGCTTGCGCGCGCCGGTCGCGCTCCGGATCGTCGTCGACGAAATGCACCGGCCGGCCGATGACTGCACGGCGGGCTTCCGCGCCGACGTGCTTGCCGGTGCGTGCCCGCAGCTCCGCGAGGAAGCGCGCGATGATGGCCTGGAAACTCAGCATCGTGCCGCCGACGGCGGTTTCCTCCGCGAGCAGGCTGCTTCCCAGCAGGCTCTTGAGCGAGCGCATCAGCCGGCCTTCGACGCCCGCCAGGTAGAGCGCGATCGCCTCGCGCCCGAAGTACGCCCGCTGGTCCTCCGCATTGAAGAACACGGCGGTCGGCAGGGTCGTGGCCGTTCCCTCCAGCGGGACCAGCCGCGCGACCCCGTCCGCGCCGGTGAAGGAGACCGCCGAGTTGGAAGTGCCGAAGTCGATGCCGAGGGTGGGAGCCTCCGCCCGCATCAGCCCTCGCGCCGCAGCGCCGGGAACAGGATGATGTCGCGGATGCTGGCGCTGTCCGTCAGCAGCATCATCAGCCGGTCGATGCCGATCCCGCAGCCGCCTGCCGGCGGCATGCCGTATTCGAGCGCACGCACGAAGTCGTGGTCGAAGAACATCGCCTCGTCGTCACCCGCATCCTTGGCGCTCACCTGCGCCTGGAAGCGGGCCGCCTGGTCCTCGGCGTCGTTCAGCTCGGAAAAGCCGTTCGCCAGTTCGCGGCCGGTGATGTACAGCTCGAAGCGCTCGGTCACCTCGGGGCGCTCGTCGTTGGCGCGCGCCAGCGGGGAGATCTCGGTCGGGTGTTCCATGATGAAGGTCGGCTGCCAGAGCTTCTCCTCCACCTTTTCCTCGAAGTACAGCACCTGCAGGGACGCCAGGGAGCGGCCGGAGAGGCGGTCCTTCTCCTCGGACAAGCCCAGCTTCTTCAATTGGCCGATCAGCCAGTCGCGGTTGCCGGCGTTGTCTCCGGCATCGCTGTGGCGGACGATCGCCTCCGGGATGGTGAGGCGCTCGAATGGCTTCGCCAGGTCCACTTCCTTGCCGGCATACGTCAGCTGCAGCGTGCCCACCGCCTTCTGCGCCGCATCGCGCAGCAGCGCCTCGGTGAAGTCCATCAGGTCGCGGTAGTTCCAGTACGCGGCATAGAACTCCATCATCGTGAACTCGGGGTTGTGCCTGACCGAGATGCCTTCGTTGCGGAAGTTGCGGTTGATCTCGAACACGCGCTCGAAGCCGCCGACC